>JANMEI010000493.1:0-2522 GCA_031376865.1 Acidimicrobiia bacterium
GGACACCATGAACTCGTCGCCATCAACGTTGATGCCGGTCTTGGTGACTTTGATGCTGGTGCCAAAACGACCATGCACACTGTCGTACTTGAGCAGGTGAGCAAGTGCCGCTGGCGAGGTGAGATCGTTGACGGCAACGAAGTCGACAACCTTCTTGCCAGTCAGCGCTTCTTGCTGCTTTACCGCTCGTAAAAAGTTACGGCCAATTCGTCCGAACCCGTTGATTGCCACGCGCACTGCCATCGTCTTGCTCTCCTGTCTGACGCTCGTTCACCTACGAACGAGGCGCTTTAGTTTGCTCTATCAGAACGCGTTCCCGCGCACATTCGGTGCTTTCGTGTCAAATCGACAAACAAAAGTCCGATTACACCAGCGTTTGCAAAGCAGCAGCCAGTTTGTCGGGATCGTGCAGCCGACCAATCGAGTTGGCAATGGGCCAGTCGATAACCGTTGGCCCCGCCACATGGCCGAGCGCAAGTGAATCTGGATCGCGCACCACGACGTCGACTTCAACTCCATGAGCGGCAAGCGCTTCGATATGGCGGCCCACGTCGTACCCGGTGGTCTCGGGATGTTGCTCGCCGAGATTGGCGACATAGACCTTGCGACCGGTCGCGGCGTTGAAGGCCCGCTGGATATCCGGAACACATAAGACGGCCAAGATGGACGTGAATAACGACCCTGGTCCGATAACGATCTGATCGGCAGCTTTCAACAACTTGGGAATGTCGGGATGAATTCGCGGCGAGTCTGGGACCAATGCCAAGTTGGTGATCCCGCTCGTTTGGCCGACAGCTGCCTCCCCATGGACTTCGCCAGTGACAGTGTTGAGGCGGTGATCAAGGTTGCGAAAGCTTGCCTTCAAAATCACCGGTTCAACCGTCGCAGGGAGCAACCGTCCGACGCCTCCAGCCATCCGCATCGCTTCGTCGATTGCTGGGGTGTAATCACCGATCACCTCGGTCAGGCGTGCAAGCACCAAGGTGCCGACCGGGTGCCCGTCGAGGCCAGAGTCATGTTCCGGTGATTTGAATCGGTGCTCGAAGGTACGCGCCCAAACGGAATTGGGCTCGCTGAGTGCGACAATGCACCGGCGAATGTCTCCGGGCGCCGGAAGACCGAAGGCTTCTCGGAGATGCCCACTTGATCCTCCATCATCGGCCACCGACACGATCCCGGTGATATCGGATGCGTACTGACGGATTGCCCGCAACGAGGTGGACAACCCGTAGCCGCCCCCGAGGGCAACGACACGCGTCATCGATCTAATCGAGTCATGATCACGGACTTCGGCCTATCGCTTGTGGAGATCTCGATGGCGGACCATCACGGGGTAAGGCGAACTTTGCAAACGACGTCCAATTTCTTCGGCCATCGCAACGCTCCGGTGTTGGCCACCGGTACATCCAACTGCAATAGAGAGGTACGCCTTGCCTTCGCGAGCGTAGGCCGGAAGTAACAGGTTGAGCATCGAGTCGAGATGGTCGAGAAACTGGGTGCTTTGTTCATTGGACATCACGTAGTCCTTGACGGCCTGGTCGAGGCCGGTAAACGGCCGCAACTCTTCGACCCAGTGGGGGTTAGGCAAAAACCGTAGATCGAACACCGTGTCTGAGTCGGTCGGAAGCCCGTGCTTGAACCCAAAGGACACCACGGTGATGGCCATTCCTTCGTCGGGGCGTGCCGTGCCGAACGACGACACCACTCGGTCACGAAGCTGATGAACGTTCATTTCGGTTGAATCGATAACGAGGTCGGCGACGGACTTCACCTGTTCCATCAGCATTCGCTCGCGCATAACCCCCATCACCGGTCCTTCAGTTTCGGCTAGCGGATGACGCCTGCGGGTGCCTTCGTAGCGTCGAACCAAGGCAGTGTCATCAGCGTCCAAAAACAACAATCGGACGCGACTGCCACCGGCCCGAAGTTGATCAATGGCCGCTGGTATTCCTCCAGCACCCAATTCATCAGGAGCGTTTCGGCCGACCACCAACGCGACGCGGTCGATCGTGGAACCAGGGACATCGAGAAGTTCTGCCACTTTGCTCACGAGCGGCAACGGCATGTTGTCGATCACGAACCAGCCCAAGTCATCAAACACATTGGCGACCGTGGACCGCCCTGCACCAGACATGCCAGTAATCACTACAAACTCACTCACAGAATTGCCTCAGCCCGCAAACTTTTTGGCGTGCAGTAGTAACAATCGCGGGATCGTGTCGGCATCGCCATAGTCGGCGGCCTTCTCTAAGAATCCTGCTGGTGGTGCTGGCTCTTGCATCTCCAAGAGGTGGAGCCCATTGGCGGCCATTGCATTGACGTATCGAGACATCGGCCGGTGCACGAAAGGTATAAACACGTTCTTTTCGACTTCTTCGATGACATCAGACTCGGTGAGGTAGGGGCCAATCCGCCAATACTGCTCCTCGATGATGTGATCATCGATCCAACCGGAACCAGGGGTCTGCAACAACGGGTGATTGAGAAAAAAGAGAAACCGGCCGCCGGGTTTCAGAACCCGC
>JANMEI010000207.1:0-7969 GCA_031376865.1 Acidimicrobiia bacterium
ACGCCACCAGTGACGAAGATGTGTTTAGCCACGGACTCTGACCTTACCGGGCTTTTTGACTGCAGGCGCGGTGCTTGATGTCACGCGAGACTTTCCTTGTTTCGTTGCGGACTTTTTCGCCGGCACCTTTCGGGTGCTCAGCAATTCTTCGGCGTGAAGACGGCCAGCCTCGGACTCGGCATTTCCACCCAGCATCCGGGCGATTTCGCCGATTCGTTCATCGACACCGAGGACCGTGGCCGTAGTAGCTGTTCGAGTTTTCGTTTGCACTTTGGCGACCGTAATGTGTCGTTCGGCTTTTGCTGCGACCTG
Source organism: Acidimicrobiia bacterium (assembly GCA_031376865.1). Lineage (GTDB taxonomy): Bacteria > Actinomycetota > Acidimicrobiia > Acidimicrobiales > JANYDT01 > JANNBN01. Next base: position 313 of record JANMEI010000207.1, read on the forward strand.
GGCCAGATGGGTGACAACGAGAACCTGCCGACCCAAACCCAGCTCAGCCAGCGCTTCGCCAACTGCCACGGCCGCGGCTCCCCCGATGCCAGCATCAACTTCGTCAAACACCAACGTGTCGGGAATGCCACCAAGTGCGACGCGCCCCTCAAGCAGTGCGAGCCTCAAGGCGAGCATCGAACGGGCCAGCTCGCCGCCCGACGCAACTTTGGCTAACGGAAGTAGCGGGCTGCCCGGGTTGGCCGCAAGCAGAAAACGGACATCGGCACCTTCGTCGAAGCCGAGAGCATCCGTCGAGGGCTCAATGTCAATAGAAAGCCTCGCCTTGGGCATGGCTAAACCAACTAACCGACGTTGGACTGCATCACCCAACGGTTGCGCAGCGCGAACGCGAGCTTGTTTGACCTGAACAGCAGCGTGTCCCATAACCACCAGTGTGTCGGATCGCTGACGTTCCAACGCAGCAGCTCGGGCTTCGTGACTCGACAGATCATCGATACGCGCACGTACTTCTTCGCGATACTCAATCATCGCGTCGATGGTTTCGCCATATTTACGTTGAAGCTCACGAAGCAGTTGACGCCGCTCGCGAACCTGGGCTTGACGCACCGGGTCATCCTCGATTTGGTCAACCAGCGAACGAAGCTCGCCGATCATGTCATCAACATCTGCCAGCAATCCCACCATTCGTTGCTCGACCGCCGCAAAAGGTTGACGACGGGCCAAACCACTGGCTGCACTACCGAGGGCATCACGGACCCCACCTTCAGATCGTAAGCTCTCGAGCGCCGCCACCCCCGCCTGCTGATGAGCCAATGCATTTGCCAGCAACGATTCTTCGGCGCCCAACGCCGCATCTTCGCCGGGATCATCGAACGCCGCAGCATCAAGCTCTGCCAACTGGAACCGCAACAGGTCCAGTTCTCGCATTCGAGACCGTTCATCGCCGCCAAGAGCTGCCAATTGCTCATCAATCTCATGCACCTCGGCACGAGCAGCCAAGAGTGCCGATCGGTCAACGTTTCCGAACGCATCAAGCGCGTCTCGTTGTGCGGTGGCAGACAACAGCGATTGGTGGGCATGCTGACCATGAACATCGACGAGCCCGGCACCAAGTTCGGTGAGTTGGGCCACCGTGACTGGGTGCCCATCAATGTAGGCACGGCTGCGTCCGGTTCGGGCGACGACGCGCGTCAGAACTCGCTCGGTGCCGTCAAGTTCGAACCGACCATCTACCCGGGCCTCGTCTGCACCGGTGCGGATCATCATCGCTTCGGCTCGACCGCCAAGCAAGAGTGCCAACGCATCGACGATGAGCGTTTTGCCAGCGCCAGTCTCGCCGGTCAGCGCGGTCATGTGGTGACCGGGCAATACCGCAACATGCTCGATGACGCCAAGATCGCGAACAACTACTTCAATCAACATGTGCGCTTATCTTCCACGGTCGTCACCCTTACCGACCGACCCTTCGGACTCGCTTCGCTCGCCACTCGATCGATCGGGCCCCGGTTTTTTCCATGGCTGGGCGGCGTCGAGACCAAACTTCGACCGAAGAATTTGGTGGAACTGACGAGGAGCAAACGTAATGAACTGCGCCGGTGTCGGATGCGAACGCACCTCAACCACCGAGCCTTGCTTGAGATGCCCCGCCGAGAATCCATCAACGAACAACGCCGCATCGCGTCCTTCCAACACACGCACCGACACATGCTCGTCACCACCCAGCACCAGGCTGCGATCAAACAACATATGCGCCGCCACAGGAACGACGATCATGGCCTGCATCATCGGAGAAACAACCGGCCCACGGGCACTAAATGCATACGCAGTAGAGCCGGTGGGAGTGGCAACAATCAACCCGTCGGCGGAATAGTCGGTGAAAGGGGTGCCGTTAAGTTGAACCCCTAATCGAACCGTATTGCCAGCTGCCAACTTTTCGATCACGGCTTCATTGAGCGCCCGATAGATACGACCATCGGTTTCGACCGCCAACGTCATTCGTAACTCGATGACGTAGTTGCCATCGAGCAAGTCACGCAACATCGCGTCGCCACGCTCTTCAACTTCTTCTGGCTGCACCGCGGTGAGGTACCCAACATGACCAACATTGACGCCCAAAACCGGCACCCCATCGGCCAACTCCACGGTGCGCAGCATGGTTCCGTCTCCGCCGACACTGATTGCCACGTCAAGACCGTGGGAAAAGTCTGATTCAGGCACAGCCCAGCCGTCTAATCCCGTTAAGCGAGCGTCTTCGTCGGGGACCCGAACCGTTGCCCCAAGCGCACTGAGTCGCTCAGCCATCGTGAGCGCCAATGTTTGCGCTTCCGGCCGCACTCGATGAGCAAGCAACCCGACCACTTTGTTGGCGTAGCTTTTCATCCGACACTCCTCACAATGGCCGCAATATCGGCGCTCACTTGTTCAACCTCACGAGTCTGACCAACGGCAAACAATCCGAGAAACTCAACGTTGCCATCAGTACCGCGAATGGACGAAACCATAACCTCCATCATGGCCGCCCCTGCCACCGCGAATGCATGCGAGACATCAATGAGGGACCGCTCCCAAACCGCCGGATCTTTGATGATTCCCTTTCCCTTGCTGACCTCTACCCGTTTTGCTTCAAACTGCGGTTTTATGAGCACGACAAGTTGCCCAGTGTCTGTGGCGAGACCAACGAGCGACGCCGCCACGGCCTTCAACGAAATGAAGCTCAAGTCGGCCACCACGAGCTGGAAACGACGATCACTGAGATCTGCCGGGGTCAGCGTACGCACATTGACCCGCTCATGGTTTTCGACCCGCGGATCGGCCCGTAAACGTTCGTGGAGTTGCCCGTGGCCTACGTCAATCGCCACCACACCACTTGCACCTCGTTGCAAAACACAGTCGGTAAAGCCCCCAGTGGAGGCGCCTGCATCAAGGACCATGAGGCCAGTGACATCGAGGCGAAACCGATCGAGCGCACCATCGAGCTTTTCTCCACCTCGACCCACGAACCGTGGGCCGTCGCCGATGAGCTCAATTGGTTCAGAGTCGTCGACTTGATGAGATGGTTTCGACGCCACCGCTCCACGAACATGGACCCGACCTAACGAGATGGCCTCTTGGGCCTGTTCCCGAGACACACATAGCCCCCGCCGGACCAGGTCAACATCAAGTCGGCGTCGCATATCAGACAGCCTACGACAGGGGTACGACAGCGAACTGAGGCATCGCCCACCGGCTACGCATCGATGCCGAGCGAATCACACAACGCGGACAGGGTCGGCGCAACGACATAAGGCGTGGGGATCACCCCGTCGGAACTGTTCGCCACCCCACTGAGCACCAGGCCGAACGGGATCTTCATGTTCGCCGCCAGAAGTCCGTCCGTAATGGGCTGATCGCCCACCATGATCGCCGGCTTGACTCCACCGGTCCGTTCCATAATGAGCGCAGCGATTGGGACATGTGGTTTACCTGCGACAAGGGCCGTGACGCCGCTTCCGTAAGCAACAGCAGCACCGATCGATCCACCGCCGGCATTGAAACCGTCTTCGGTCGGAAATGTCGGATCTTCGTTGGTGACAATCAGGACTGCCCCGGCAAGCACCGCCCTCACCGCTGCGGTAAGGCGCTCATAAGTGAGCTTACGGTCTAATCCGACGAGTACCGCTTGGACAGACCCGGCTTCGGCGATGTCAGCTTCGACTGGCGTCGCACCACGCTGAATCAGCGCTTCGCTAATCCCATCACCACCCAGCACCATCGCCCGCGTACCCGTGGTCACGAGCGCTGCGGCCGCCATCGCAGACGTGCACAAATCTTCGGAGGGAGCAGTAATGCCCACGCCAGCCAGTTTCTCCACGTATGCAGCCACAGTCAGCGACGAGTTGTTGGAAACAAACAACACGCGGTTACCGGCCCGACGAAGCCGACTGACAGCCTCGACCGATCCGTCGATAGCTGTTTTGCCTCGCCACACCACTCCGTCCAAGTCGAGCATCCACACCGAGTCACGAACCGCAATCATCTGACCAGGTTGGCATATGAATTGAACATGCGTTTCGTCATCCAAGGTCGGAGCGTGGCAGGCTAGGGGTGTGCCTCGCCTTCTTCCGTTCTCCGCACTTCGTTACCAGCGTGTTCCAGACTTAAGTGCCCTGGTAGCGCCCCCGTATGACGTCATATCTACGCAGGGACGACTGGACTTAGAAAATCGGCACCCAGCAAATGCCGTGCGGCTTGATTTTCCCCGTGACGAAGGCGAAGGCGACCCGTACGACCGAGCCGCCGTCCGGCTTGCCGGCTGGTTAGGTGGCGGAGTTCTCGAACAAGATTCGGCACCCACACTCTCTATCTACCGGATGACTGCGACCGACACCGCGGGACGCGTGAGCGTCACCACAGGCATCCTCGGCGCGCTCGGCCTCGCAGAGCCCGGCACCGGCGACATTTTGCCACACGAGCAAACCACGACCAAAGACAAGGCCGATCGACTCTCGCTTATCCGGGCGACACGTCTCAACACCTCCCCCATTTGGGGCCTCTCGATGGCCGAAGGCGTCAACACGACGTACCAGCCTCAGGGCGAACCTCACCATCGAGCGGTTGACGACGAGGGAGTCCTCCATGAACTATGGATTATCCAAGATCCACAGCGAATCGATTCGATCTGCGCACAGATTGCCAGTGCACCTATTGTGGTGGCAGATGGGCATCACCGATTCGAAACTGCACTGACCTACCAACACGAACGGCCGTCTGACGATGCTGGAGCCGCCGCCATCCTCACCTACATCGTGGAACTTGCGCCTGACCAACTTGAGGTGCGCGGTATTCACCGGATCGTAAACACGATGAACGGCGACCTCGTCGAAGCACTCGGTGAATTCTTCGAACTCCGACCGGCAAATGTTTCAGACTTCACGCCGGCTCATGCGCACGACCTTCCCGGCATTGATGCTCTCATGGTGCTCACCGCAGGCGGGGCATGGTATGCCAGCCCGCGACCAGCGGCTTTTCCGGCCGAGCTGACACTAGACAGCGAACGAGTACGCCACGCCCTCGACGCCTACGACGCATCGTTGACGTACCATCACGACGCAAACACCTTGGCGAACGCCGTGCATGAAGGTGCAGCGGGTGCCATCCTCTTACGCCCAGCGACCGTGGCACAGATCCGACACGTGGCCGGGACACGCACGCGAATGCCGGCTAAGACAACATTCTTCTGGCCAAAGCCCAGGTCAGGAATGGTCTACCGGCCGCTTGACGTTTAGCCAAGGTTGGCTAGACGCTCAGCGACGTTTGCGTAGTCACGAACAACAGACAGGATCCGTTGAAACCGATCGCGCGCTCGCGGCGTATCGCCGGCCCGCTCGTAAAAGTCGGCCAAGCAGTACCACATCCGAAGATGATGGTCTTTTGGTCGTTTCGAATCGATCGATCCGCGCTCCATGAGCGAGATCGCTTCAGGCAGCTTCCCTTGGTCAGCCAACGAACCAGCCATCACGATGCGACCCTCGGCGACAAGTTGCGCGTTCGGCGACGACTGCGCCAACTCTTCCCACAATGAAGCCACTTCTTTGAAGTGCTTCAACGCTCGATGGCAGTCTGCCAACACAGGATGCTGTTCGTCCGAACCCGTCAATTCGGCGAACATCGTGAGATGCCGGATCGCTTCGGCCCAACGACTTTCGCGATAGCAGGCAAGTCCATAGAGTTCTTGAACCGGAGCCGAATCGGGGGCGTCCTCTAACAACGGACGCAGGATACGCATTGTTTCGGTGAAGCGATCACGTTCAAACGCTTTGGCGGCTTCGATCAATCCAGCCGCCACCTTGCCACCACGGCGCGACCCAAGCATCGACTGCAGATCCGACGAGACGTTCTCTGGCAACTTGCGCGTGCGTTGACGTTTGGGCGCTTCAACCGGGGTCTCAACCCGACCAGCTACCGGCGCATCGCGTTCCCAACCGATCGATTCGCTTAAACCAACTCGCTGCCGTTGTCGAGGTTGTTGGTCAGGCGGACGGATCCCCCGAGGTGACTTTGGTTTACGAGGGGGCCGAGGACCCGAAGGGGTGTCGAAGGAACGATGAGGTGCCTTTTGCACGGCAGAACCATCGGGGCGAAGCGCTCGAACTCGGTCGCCACGGGTCTCTGGCCGCTGCTGATCGAAATCACTCGGCCGACTTTCGAATCGAGTTGCGTCGCGGAGTTGATCTCGTGGTGACTGAGCAGCCTGACTGGATTGAGACCGACCGCCCCAATCGCCTTGTTGCCCGCGCGGCGCGCCCGATCGAGATTGACCCCGATCCCATCCCCCTTCAACCGGACGATCAGTACCGCGCGACTCGCTGCGATCGTTTCCGTACCGGTCACTTCGCGGGTACGAAGGCCGGGTCGAACGATCGTCTCGCGAATACCTATCATCGCGCAAATACCGATCGTCACGCGGATACCTGTCATCGCGAGCTGGACGATCGTTGGTTCGATCGGCGCCAGAGGTACTCCGGCCAAAGTTAGAACCTCCGGACCGATACCCCCCCGGCCGATCAACCGAGCGGCCGTCGTTCGAACGCGGCGCACCAGCACGGTCGTCACGTCCAAATCGCCCGGATCCGGGACGAGGCCCGTCGCTTCGACCACCGGTACGAGGCGCACCGAAACCCGCGCCTCGCGATGATCCTGCGCCCCCGCCCGCACCCGAATAACCGCGTGACCCAGAGCCGTCGCGTGAACCTGAGCCGTCGCGTGAACCCGATGATCCTCCACGCGAATCGCCGCGAGAATCTCCTCGTGAATCGCCACGGGCGTCGTTGCGCGGATCAGGTCGAGAGGGGCCACGACGGCCAGCGGAATATCCGCCGGCACCGGAAGAACGAGGAGCAGGAGACATAGGAACGAACACCTTAGTGGAGACCCCGCCAGCCGCTCACCGGATTGCGCCCACACGTGTCACACCGAATACAAAAAAGCCCCGCGCCTTGAGGCTGCGGGGCTTTTCTCAGATTAATCCGGCGACGTCCTACTCTCCCAGGAGGTCTACCTCCAAGTACCATCGGCGATGACGAGCTTAACTACCGTGTTCGGAATGGGAACGGGTGTGACTTCGTCTCTATGGCCACCGAAACCTTACGTACAACTATGATAACCATAGGAGCACACGATTTGGTGTCATAACCTCTGACAATTCAATTAGCGAACACGAACAAATAGTAAAGATCAAGCCCTCGGCCGATTAGTACCGGTCAGCTTAAGCCCTCGCAGGCCTTACACATCCGGCCTATCAACGTTGTCATCTACAACAGGCCTTACCAGGTTAACCCTGTGGGAAATCTCATCTTGAGACCAGCTTCGCACTTAGATGCTTTCAGCGCTTATCTGTTCCGTAGGTGGCCAACCAGCCATGCTCTTGGCAGAACAACTGGCACACCAGAGCTACGTCCGTCCCGGTCCTCTCGTACTAGGGACAGCCTCTCTCAAATTTCCTGCGACTATGGCGGATAGGGACCAAACTGTCTCACGACGTTTTAAACCCAGCTCGCGTACCGCTTTAATGGGCGAACAGCCCAACCCTTGGGACCTGCTTCAGCCCCAGGATGCGACGAGCCGACATCGAGGTGCCAAACCTTACCGTCGATATGGACTCTTGGGTAAGATTAGC
>JANMEI010000501.1:0-2063 GCA_031376865.1 Acidimicrobiia bacterium
GCGGTGAAGGCGAACGGCATGTCAGACATCAGGCCCCATCGCCAACCATCGTCTCGACGTTCGGCAACTTCAACGAGACGGTCGCCGATTTGAATCGAAATATCGATATCAGATCCTGATCCACCTTCGAGATAGGCAAGACCACTCCCGGCTGCACCTACGGACAAGTCGTACACCTCCCGATCACCAGAGAACTTCGTGATGTCGGCAAACGGTGCAGGTTCTACCCAACCAATCCCTGAGCCAAGGGGTCTCGCTTGTGACAACAGTTGGGCTCGACAATGCTCTGCTGCCGTTCGGAACTCCGGATTGTCGGTGCGCATATGAAGTTGATCGAGCGCGAATGCGTAGCCGGTCCACCCAGTTGAAAACGAAACCGATGCCCATTTCTGGTACGACACATACTCGGCCAATTCTGAACCAGCAGCCACCGCACGCTCGTTATAACTTCGAATCCCTGTGGCCTCGGCCAGTTCGAGAAAAAACAAAATGATCCCGGCGCTGCCTGCATAGAGGGAGTGATCAATGCGAGCAGTCGGTGCGGGCGTCTGGCGCCACACATCACCCGCTCGCTGCGCCTCGATGAAATTCGCCGCTTCAACGGCTAGCTCTAACGCTCGAGAAGATTCCATTCCCGGAACCTACCCTGATCCAACCCTACGTTGCCCGCGTCACACCTCGACGAACACCGATATCGTGACGTAGATGAGCATTCCGGCAACACCAGAAGTCATCATTGCTGGTGGCGGCATCGGCGGTTTGGTCGCCGCGCTGAGCCTTCACGAAATCGGAGTGCCAGTCAGGCTGTTCGAGTCCGTGGAGTCCATACGGGCGCTCGGCGTGGGCATCAACCTGTTGCCCCATGCAGTTCGCGAGCTTGACGCTCTGGGGCTGCTCGAACGGTTAGTCGGCGAGTCGGTTGCTCCCACGACCCTTGCCTATTTCACCAAACGCGGCGAAACGATCTGGACCGAACCCCGAGGGACCGCAGCTGGCTACGCGTGGCCTCAACTCTCCGTTCACCGCGGCACCTTGCAGACGGTTTTGCTTGATGCGGTGATCGAACGAATCGGCGCCGATCGGGTCCATACAGCGCATCACCTCACGGAGTTCGAGATAGCGGACGATCACGTCACCGCAACGTTTCAACAACGAACAGAAGATCGACTCCTCACGATCTCCGCTGCAGCATTGATCGCCGCAGACGGCATTCATTCTCAGGCCCGAAAGCAGCTCTACCCGCACGAAGGCATGCCCAAATGGGACGGCGCAAAACTTTGGCGCGGGCTGGTGGAAACCAGTCCGATTCTTGATGGACGAACGATGGTGTGGTGTGGGCATCCACATCAAAAGTTCATCGCTTACCCGGTCAGAAACCTCCCTGGTGGCAAACAACTGATCAACTTCATCGCGGAGCTCCGATACGACGACACCGAACTCGCTGAACGTGAAGACTGGAATCAGCCAGGAGACTTGACGGAGTTTCTCCCGGCGTTTGAAAACTGGAAGTTCGACTGGATCGATGTTCCGCAACTTCTCCGCGACGCACCGCAAACGTTCCTGTTTCCCATGGTTGACCGCGATCCACTGGCCCAATGGTCACACGGTCGACTGACGCTGCTGGGAGACGCTGCTCATCCGATGTATCCCGTTGGGTCTAACGGGGCATCGCAAGCGATTCTCGATGCACGCGTGCTGGCGGGTTGTCTTCGCGCGTACAAATCTGATGTTGTCGAAGCATTCAAGCAGTATGACAGCATCAGACGTCCCGCTACCGGCAACATCGTGCTCGCCAACCGTGGATTCGGTCCTGAACTTCCGATGAAGTTGGTCGAAGAACGCGCACCTCAAGGTTTTGCCAACATTTCCGATGTCATCAGCCCCGAAGAAGTTCTCGAAGTGACCGACGGCTATCGCAAAACCGCAGGGTTCTCGCTATCGCTACTCGCCGACCCAGCTGCACCATCGTTGATCGACAATACCTACCGGTAGGACAGGCTGCGATGCGATTGAAGCAGGTATCTTTTGCTGCGCTCGTCACGGTCGGCGCAAGCAGCGGCTTT
>JANMEI010000333.1:0-4537 GCA_031376865.1 Acidimicrobiia bacterium
CCACCGGGCCGCGCCATCATCTCGTCGGTGTCTCGCGTGTCAACCGGAACTGGATACGCGTCCAGCCACTGCAGCAGTTCATCGGTTGGCGCATTTCCGTCAAGTACCTGCCCGGTGATACACGTATCTCCGGTGCGAATCAGGTTACGCCGCCGAATCTCGACAGCATCAAGCCCACATGCCACTGCGAGTTTGTCCATCTGTGACTCGTGGCCGTAACAGGTTTGCACCGCACCAAACCCACGCATGGCGCCGCACGATGGGTTGTTGGTCCGCACCGCCCACCCATCAATAAATGCGCTCGGCACTTTGTATGGGCCCGTAGCAAAACACGAAGCGTTGGCAATGACCGCACCAGAAGACGACATGTACGCCCCACCGTCGAACATCAACCGCGCCTCGACACGTTGGATAACACCATCACGGGTTGCGTGATGCCGGTACCACATCTTGGCTGGATGTCGATGAACGTGGCCGAGGAAACTCTCCAACCGTGAGTACACAATCTTGACCGGTCGCCCTGTCTTCAACGCCAGCATGCACAAATGAATATGCATACTGACGTCTTCTCGTGCACCAAACGCACCTCCAACTCCAGCGAGGTGAACCCGAACATGTTCTTCGGTCAAACCCAGCGCTGGGGCCAGCTGCCACAGGTCGCTATGCAGCCACTGGGTAGAGATGTGAAGATCGACTCCACCGCCACCCTCTTCAGGAATCGCCAACCCGCTTTCGGGGCCGAGGAACGCTTGGTCTTGCATACCCACTTCGTAGGTGCCTTCGACAATCACCTCACCCACCACATCTTGATCACCATGGCGAATGACCAGATGCCGAAACACATTGCCATCGGGATGAATTGGCGCGGCAGTCAAAGCAGCTTCGGCATCAATCAGCGGCTCAAGTATCTCGTAGTCAACAACAATTGCCGCTGCAGCTCGTCGAGCGGTTTCCGGATGATCGGCTGCGACGGCAGCAATGGGCTCGCCGTAGAAACGAACCATATCGTGGGCAAACACCGGTTGGTCTTGATGCTCCAAGCCGTAGTAACGGGCACCCGGGACATCATCTTGGGTAACGATCGATTCGACCCCTACGATCTTCCACGCCGCTGACAGGTCAATTGACCGTATGCGTGCAGATGGGTGCGGCGACCGAAGAATGTGGGCCCACAACATGCCTTCGGCATGCAGGTCGCTCGAAAACTCGAACTCGCCCTTAACCTTCGCGATTCCATCGGGGCGAAGTGCCGACACACCAACCCGATTACCGGTGGAACTCGCAACAGAAACTGACGTCGAGGCGTTCATGCAGCACCTCCGCTGGCCCGGTTACGGATCGCAACATTGACTGCTTCAAAGATCCGCCCATACCCCGTGCAACGACACAGATTGCCACTGATCGCCTCGCGTATCTCCAACTCACTTGGTGTAGCGTTCTGTTCTAATAAATCATGTACGCTTACAATTAATCCTGGTGTGCAAAAACCGCATTGCACTGCACCCTCGGAGACAAACGCAGCCTGCACATCGCTCATGCCCGTGACAGGATCGGCCAAAAGTCCTTCGACTGTGGTGATTTGCTGGCCGGTAACACTCGCCGCCAGCACTAAGCACGAGCACACCAGATCATCATCTACTAACACTGAGCAGCTTCCGCACTCGCCTTGCTCGCATGCGTTTTTTGCCCCGGCTAACCCGAGCCGTTCTCGCAACACATACATCAAGCTCTCGCCCGCCCAACCCGCTTCGACGTCGCGAGTGCTGCCATTAACGGTGAGGGTGTAGCCAACCAACTCATCAGCGAAATCTGGCAAGAGGGGCGAGTCGGGTGCAACAGAGGAAGTGGAGTCGTTCATATCCGAAGTGTTCATAGGGTTGAGAGACAGAGACTTAGACAAGGCGCATCAGCGCGCGCTGAGCCATCACACCAACGGCGTGACGGCGATACTCGGCGGTAGATCGATGATCGGTGATGGGTTTGGCCGCTTCAGCGACGAGTGCCCCAAACGTTTCGTAACTGCGCGGGTCAGGCACCGTGCGAGCATCCCAATCGATGTGATCGACCACCCACCGTTCTGCCTCCTCGCAACGAAGCGGCACGGGGCCAACTGATCCCAGTCCAACCCGAACATTGCGACCACCAAAGTCGACCACCAGTGCCAGGCCAGCAACGCTGATCACCATGGCATTGCGGGTGCCGACCTTGAGATAGTCCTGGTGACTATCGAGCAGCGGAACATGCACTGCGGTGATGAGTTCATCGGGGCGGCGAGAAGTGCGCTTGACGCCAACGAAGAACTCGCGCCACGGAACCATTCGCACCGCACCATCGACTGACATAAGTTCGATGGTGGCATCGAGCGCGGCGAGGACCGGCAGTGTGTCGCCCGCTGGCGAAGCGGTGCCTACGTTGCCACCGATGGTTCCGGCGTTGCGGATCTGCGGGCTGCCCACACTTCGTGCCGACGCAGCAAGGGCAGGATGCGCGTCAGCAATTGGTGGACGGGCAAAATCGGCGTAGGTAACGCCAGCACCGATGCGCATCGTTGACGAGTCGATCGAGGTGGTGATGGTGCGGAGTTCTGGCACTCGAGACAGCGCAATCACCGATCCGGGTCGTCGATGCCCGGCATTGACTTCGACCATAAAGTCCGTCCCACCGGCCAAAAACTGGGACTCCGGTGCGGCTTTCAGCGCGCTGAGCGCAGCCTCCAGGCTTCGGGGGGTGGCAACAGGCATCTCCCTACGTTACTGGCGGTGTTTACAAAATGGAAAACGTTTCGCGCAGTTGTTCACAGACCGTTCAAGTACATCGTTGATCGAAATGTCGCCCGCAAGACCGGAAAACTGGGGATGCGGGCAGAGGTGGCGAACCTTGCGGGCGACATTCGACCCAAAATTCAGGTGGAACAATCGATGGATGGGAATTACGTTCGTCACCATTCGAATGTTTCTGCACGTGTTGGCAGCGACAGTGTGGGTGGGAGGCCAGCTGGTCTTAGGTGGTCTGGTGCCGGTCATCAAACAGCAGGCGGGAAGCGATGGAACGAAAGCTGTAGCCAGACGTTTGCCCTCCTGTCGTGGCCGGCGTTCGCCGTGTCAACCTTTACGGGTATTTGGAATGCGTTGGATATCCCGTTTGAGGACTACCCCAACTCGTACAAAGCCGTGTTCGGAGCCAAGATGACCTGCTTCATCATCACCGGGGGAGGAGCAGCACTTCATTCGCTGCTTCCGTTCAAGTGGGCTAAGGCGCTGGGTGGCGCGATGGCCTCGCTCGGCGCTGTTGCTGTGCTCTTCTTTGCCGTGGCGTTGAAGTACGCCAACCATTCGTAGCCGCGTCGGATAAGTCAATCGCATGACGGTTTGGTTGGCGCTGGGTTGCGCTAAGGGCCCCTAAGGGCGGTTTCAAACTTTACTTGGATGAGGCTTGGCCGATGATGAGTTGTACGAACTCGATCAGGTACTCATCGTGAAATGCTGCTGGGTAGGCATCGTTGTATCGATCCACTACGTCGGATCCGGTCTGAAACGTCACTTGGGGCCAAAGGACAACGAGATCAGGAATGTCCACTTGACGGGCAGCGTAGAGCTTCATGATGAAGACGTCATCGACATGCGGTCCGATGACTCGGAGCACTTCATTTTCGTACAACACAGCGGAACGGTCGTAGTCGATACCGTTCGGTTTGAACATAGCGGCGTTGTCGTTGAGCCAGTTTGTTTGCCAACCGAACGTGGCTGCAACTTCTTGGATATCTTGGGCAAGCTCAGCATCTATCCGCGTCACTGAGTCGACATCCATAGTCGAATCTCGAAGGCCGTTGAGAGCGAGAAACGAGCCGCCTACAACGACAATTCTGCTTGCTGGCCGTTACGTCGTCGGAGACAGCGACTGAGTTCGTCGAATCCGGTGGTGATGTCCGCCCCGCTGAGTTGGATGCGTTTGTTCACAGCCGCCAAATTTCGTTCTCGGCGAGATGAATATTGCGAAGTCGCAATTGCGAAGGAGCGTTACGTCTGCCGTGTTCGCGCATTCGCTCGGTACCAGGGTGCTCCCATGGTGTGTCTAGAGCCGGGACAGTTTCGGTCCAACGCGGACGGCGGAGCTGGTGGTCGTCAGCCAACTTTTCGGCGACACCAGCAAGGAGTGCGTCTAGATCTGGTCGCCCGGACAGGGGTGGGTTGATGATGGCCGTTGGGATTTCGTTTGGACGTCGTGTGAGCCGATCAACGATGGCACGAAGGTGTGTCCAGTTGATAGGTGAATTGCTGGGTCTCGAAACGACAAGGTCACTGAGTTGTGCTTCCGTGATTGGGGTGATGGTGATCATTACGGTGTTGCCGGTGGCTGCCATGATTTCACTGAAGGTTGTGACGGTGGGGTCAAGTGTCCCCGACTCGATCCGAGCGATCGTGGTGTCAGCAACCTGAGCGCGTCGAGCAAGGGCGCGCATAGAGAGCCCTGCCTCGCTGCGAGCTGCTTTGAGAAGTTCACCAACGTGAGCCATTCCGTCATAGTAGCTGCTGCATAT
>JANMEI010000509.1:0-1732 GCA_031376865.1 Acidimicrobiia bacterium
ACCACTGCCGCTGCCGCTGCCGGCGGAGATGTTGGCGAAGTGACCTTCGGTTCCAACTACTCCAACGATGCACCAAAAGCCGCTATCGCAGCTGCCATCGAAGCAACGGGCATCAAGACCGCTATCAACACCGTTGACCACAACGGCTACCAAGACAACTTCAACACCTACATCGCCCAGCCAGACGATGTTGTGTCGTGGTTCGCTGGATACCGTATGCGTGGCTTCGCCGCCAAGGGCGTCGTCGGCGACATCACCGACGTGTGGGCGAACCTTCCAGACCAAGGCCCAGCGTTCAAAAGCGCATCAACCGGCCTTGATGGCAAGCAGTACTTCGTTCCGTTGTACTTCTACCCATGGGCAGTCCACTTCCGTAAGAGCGTGTTTGCCGAAAAGGGTTACACCGCTCCGAAGGACTGGACCGAACTCCTCGCCCTGTGCGAGAAGATGAAGGCCGATGGCATCACCCCGTTTGCCGCTGCAAATGACGGTGGCTGGCCGCAGATGGGCATGTTCGACATGATCAACCTGCGCACCAACGGTTACGACTTCCACGTGTCGCTCATGGGCGGCAAGGAATCATGGACCGATCCAAAGGTTGTCAAGGTGTTCGAAAACTGGAAGACCATCTTGCCGTTCTACCAAGCAGATGTGAACTCACGTAAGTGGGAAGACGGCGCTGCTGCGTTGGGCAAAAAAGAAGTAGGCATGTACTTGATTGGCACCTTCGTTGGTGGCCAGTTCGGTGGCACCGAGCATCCAGAGACCCAGGACATCTTCGACGACCTTGATTTCTTCGCGTTCCCAGCTATCGATCCAGCCCACGGCCAGGATGCAGTCGAGGCTCCAATCGACGGCTTCATGATGGCAAAGGCTCCCAAGAACGAAAAGGGCGCCAAGGCGTTGCTGGCTGGCCTAGGTGGCGTTGACGCCATCAATGCTTACCTGAAAAAGGATCCTTCGGTCGTGGGTGCAAACTCCAAGACCGACACCAGTGGCTACAACGCTTTGCAGAAGAAGTCAGTTGAGCTGGTTGCTGCTTCGAAGCAGATCGCGCAGTTCCTCGACCGTGACACCGATTCAGATTTCGCTGGCAAGGTTGTTGGCCCAGCACTGAAGGATTTCCTTGCCGGCAAGTAAATCGAAGGTATCTTGAAGGTTGTTGAAGAGCAGAAGGCTACTTACACCTTCAGCTGATTTTGCGGCTGATACTCAGCTTGTGCTTTCGGTCGGGAAAGCCAGATTTATCTGGTTTTCTCGACACGCTTCATAGATTGTCACCTAAAATACGAGTGTGACAATCACCACTCCAAATCCCGAAACGGCGTCCTATGTGGGACGCCGTTCTCGTTTGCGTCAACTCAGCCTGGGTGACCGCATTTGGTTGAAATTTGCCATCGGAATCCCATTGGCGCTCCACTTGCTGCTGGTGTGGATTCCGGCCACGATGACTGCGGTGCTGTCCTTCATGCAGTGGGACAACCTGACGCCGCTGAGCTCTGCGAAACCAGTTGGGTTCCGTAACTTTTGGCAGATCTTCACGATTTTTGATCCCAAGTTATTTCCCGCCCTGTTTAACAACATGATCCTCATTGTGTGGCTCACCATTTGTTCGTTGATCGGCATGTTGTTTGCGTATCTCCTCGATAAAAATGTGGCCGGCACAAGGTTCTACCAAAGCGTGTTTTACATGCCAGTGGTGCTGTCGTTTGCTGTAGTGGGATTCATTTGG
>JANMEI010000393.1:0-1777 GCA_031376865.1 Acidimicrobiia bacterium
GCGAGAGGCCACGATGGTTTCTGGAGCGCCAGCGGTGGTATCTGAGGCTTGTGAATCGCTTTGGCTGGAACAGCCGCTGAGCCCGATGAGCCCCGCGACTGCCAGGACACCCAATGGGCGTCGAAGTTTGGTATACATAGAAATCGTCCCCTGACGTTTACTGCTGTTGGTGAATGTGGTTGTGGGGACAAATCGCGATTCGTCTACTGGGCTCCGACGACGGTGACGTCGGGTGAGGTTCCCGGTTTGAGAAGAAATTCTGAAATTTTGTCTTGGAGCGATCGAGTTACCACACAGGGGTAATGATTGCTTGGGTCGCTTGTTCAAACCCGTAGGCAAGATTGAGCAGCAGCGGCTCGCTCCATGCTCTGCCAAAAAAGGAGAGGCCGACAGGCATATGGCCAACAAGACCACACGGGACCGTGAGGTGTGGAACCCCTGCAACGGCTGCGGGGCTGGTGCTCTCAATGGTGGAAAAGCTACCGTCGCCGTTGAGGGTATCGATCACGTGGGCGGGCTCACCGGTTGGTGTGACGAATGCATCGATACCATGCTGAGTCATCACATCGTGGATGGCCCCTCTGGTGAGTTGATTGGTAGCGAGCGCTTCGCGATACGCCGTTGTTCGAAGCGATCCACATGCCTGTGCCTCGATGCAACGCTCTTGGCCAAAATACAGCAGTACCTGTTCGGCGTGTTTGTTGTTGAACTCGATGAGGTCAGCCATTGAGCGCACTCGAGGATGGGCGCGCTGTGCTAAATATCGGTTGAGGTCGTGTTTGAATTCGTGGAGCAACACCGTGGGCTCGGTTGAGTGCGTGGTGAGGCAGGCGCTGAGGTCGACGTCTTCAACAAGAACAGCACCTTGATCTCGAAGTATCGTAAGCGCACGTTCAAATTGTGAAAGAACCTTCGGCTCTGCGCCAGCGAGCTGTCGGGCCACCCCGATACGGGTTCCGTGAAGCGAATCTCGCGACAGTGCAATGGTCGTCGTGTCGTATCGCCGAGATGCGCGGGTGGCTGCATCGGCCGCGTCGACGCCACGCATTGCGGCGAATAGCAGTGCAGCATCTTCGACGCTTCTGGTCATTGGGCCCGCAGTGTCCTGGCTGTGAGCGATCGGGATGATGCCGGTTCGGCTGAGCGATCCAACGGTTGGCTTCAGGCCGACGATTCCGCATGCGTTGGCAGGTGACGTAATGGACCCATCGGTCTCGGTCCCGATTGCCGCAACTGCGAAACCAGCTGCCACTGCTGCAGCGGATCCTGACGATGACCCTGAAGCTGTCCGGGTGCGGTCGTGCGGATTGCGAGTGAGGCCGCCCCGGCTCGACCAGCCGCTGATTGACCGACGCCCTCGGAAGTTGGCCCACTCGCTGAGGTTCGCTTTGCCGAGAATAACCGCGCCTGCTTCTCGTAGACGCGCAACGATAAACGCATCGTGTGCCGCACGAGAACCCAGCAGCGCAATGGAACCAGCAGTGGTTTGCATGCGATCACCAGTGTCGATGTTGTCTTTCAACAAGATCGGAATCCCGTGGAGAGGTCCACGCCAGTTGCCCTTTTTGGCCTCTCGGTCAAGACGTGCCGCAATTTTTGCCGCATCGGGATTGACTTCAATGATGCTGTTGATGGGCAGGTCGCCCGACGAATCACACGTAGCAATTCGATCGAGGTAGTAACCCACGGCGTCGGACGCAGTCAGTTCGCCCGTTCGGTACGTTGAGCCGAGACCACTAATTGACTGTTGCTCAGGAAAACCGGTCACGGCAGCGCT
>JANMEI010000459.1:0-2667 GCA_031376865.1 Acidimicrobiia bacterium
ATGAACTCGACTACTGCGTCAGCGAGACGCCGTTCATAGGGTTCATCGGCGTGACCGCCAAGCACATCAGCCCGTTCGGGGTGTTTGGTTTTCCAGGCCCGGTCGGATAGTTCAGTGATGATGGTTTTGAACTCGGTACCCTCTACCGGTGGCAACACGATGGTGGCACCAATACAGCCGTTGGGTTTCGTAAAGAACTTCACCGACCGAGAGTTGTGCTGTTCCTCCGACAACGTCTTTGATTCATGTCGGACCTGGTGGGTAGCAACATGTTTCTTGAACTCATCAGCAGACTTACCATGAGCATCACCCAACAACTCTGCGGCCAACTCAGACGACAACGGTGCCAGTACTGCGAGATGCTCTGCCGAAAGCTCACCGGAGGCGAGTTTGTGTAACGCTTCGGGATGTTGATCAACGACTTTCGATGCTGCATGCAACTGTTTTGCTGCCCGATACGACATCCCCGTTTTGCGAACAATGGATGCGGTCGTGTCACGGCTCGCACCGAGACATCCGACCAACACGGTTTTCAACGCATCGATCGAACGGGTCACCTGTTCCAACACCACCAACCCTTGGGCAGCATCTTCAGCATCCCAACCAACAACATCAACCGGGTCAAACCGGTGATCACGCCACACGTCCAAGACCGCGGAAATCGAACCGCCACAGGTAGAAGCCCGTACTGCTTCCAGCAAGCCAACCAGCTCGCTTATGCCCTGCTGCCGAGCGGTTCCGATCTCCACATCAACACCCTACACGAACATGTGTTCGTAGTCAAGCAGAAACCGAACAAATGTTTAGGCTGACACAACAGTTTTGCTGGGTGATGACCCTGCTGTTGCTGATGCGACGATGATCAGTTTCCTGAATTGAATCCTCCTATTTGCATTGCATTGCATTGCAGTCGCTGTCATTCATGTTTCGTGCAAGCTCTCGAAAGCCGTCGATCCAGATCGACCGAGCCTGCGATCGATTGATCCGAGGAAAACTTGCGACGCAATTGCCGA
Source organism: Acidimicrobiia bacterium (assembly GCA_031376865.1). Classification (GTDB taxonomy): domain Bacteria; phylum Actinomycetota; class Acidimicrobiia; order Acidimicrobiales; family JANYDT01; genus JANNBN01. The sequence goes on from JANMEI010000459.1 coordinate 1,014, forward strand.
AGCCAGTTTCACGACCACAGCAACCCGGCGAGCCCCATCGGCACCTCAGCGCCGCTACCCGACTTGGTGACCGTACATCTCTAAGAGCGGTCGCTGATCAACTCAACCCGAGCCCCGTCCGGGTCATGAAAATACAACGAAGCGCCGCTTTCTTCGAGGTACTCGATGCCTGCGTGATCAAGCTTCGCTCGCAGTGCCTGCCACCGCGTCGGCTCAACCGAAATAGCCAGATGATGAAGCCCGCCAAGTACTTCAGCGTATGCGCCAGCATTAACTCCAGGAAGGTTGAAGAACGCCAAAAGATTCCCGTTTCCAATATCGAAAAAGAAGTGTGTGGATCCGGCCAGGTCACGATTTTCGAACATGTCGGTGAGGGGAAATTCCAACAGGCCCTGGTAAAAGTTCACGGTTGCTTCGACATCACCACAGATCAACGCTACGTGGTGCACGCCACGGGCACTGCTTGGTGGCCGGTCCACCTTCGGAACCAGAAACCGTCCCTTGATTGCCTCGCGCTGTTCATCGAGCATTCGGCGAGCGTCTTCAGAAATCAACGTGTGTTTACTATTGTCGGTATTCATCACATCACCGTTCATGGCTTCAGTGCCGTGCGGAAGAGGTCGTGGATCCGGAGCCAATGTCGCTCGGAAGATTGTTTGTCGTACATTGGCCGTTGCGGAAACACAAACCCATGCTCCGTGCCTGGGTACCACTCAACCCGAACATTGGACTGGCTCGCAACCGCGGCGGCCTCAAACTTTGCAATCATTTCGGGAGGGGCGTAGTGATCAGACTCGGCAGCGCCCACATAGAGCGCAGCGGTGGTTTCGTGTAGATGCAGATGGGGCGAATCTGGTTTGTCCACTGCAAGGTCGACGCCGTGAAACGAAGCTGCAGCGAGGACCTCTGGAATGCCTGCTGCAGCCATCAAGGCAAATGGACCGCTCATGCAGTATCCAACCACACCAATTCGCGAAGTGTCGGCAAACTCTGGGTGCGTGTGAGCAAACGCGATCATCGACGTGCAATCAGTAACCGCTTGCTCGTTGGACACTCCGTGCATGAGCTCGAACATTCGGTCACGATCGCCGGATTCAAACACGTTGTACTCCGGAACTTCCCGGTAGTACAGGTTGCTCACCAAAGTGAAGTACCCAGCACTCGCGAGGCGGCGCACCATATCGTGCAGTTCTTCGCGTTTGCCCGGAGCATCCATGAGCAACAACACGACCGGTCGGGGTCCGCCCTCGTCGGGGTGGGCCACGAAGGTGGTCATCGGGCCGTCAGGGGTCACGATGTCAAGGTGGTGTTCGATCATGGTCCGACCCTACGCCCTTCACCGGTTCGTCTCCAGTCGTGGGAGGCTGATCACATGGTCACCAAGGCTGGTATCAGCCACCACGCCCACGAAGAACGCCATCTCTTCAACCGGGCTGCTGTTCTTCGAGCGGGAGTATTGGGTGCCAACGATGGTTTGTTGTCGACTGCCAGCTTGGTAGTAGGCGTTGCGGCGACCGGGGCCAGTCGTCAGTCGCTCTTGACTGCAGGAATAGCTGGGCTCGTGGCGGGAGCGTTATCCATGGCAGTGGGCGAGTGGTCATCGGTGAGTTCGCAACGAGACGCCGAGGTGGCAGACCTGGCCAAGGAACATGCA
>JANMEI010000512.1:0-4856 GCA_031376865.1 Acidimicrobiia bacterium
GTTTGAAGTCACGGGTCGCAACCACTTTGACGTGATTCTGGATCTTGCTCGGCGTGACACTCTTCTGGGCCGCGCCACCATGGAAATGCTCGCCGCTACATTGGAGCAATGACAACCTCTCTCGACGTGTCGGCCGCCAGAGCGGCTACTCCTGGCTGCTCCGAGTCCGCATTTCTGTTGAGCGCAGGCTCGTCGTTGCCAACGCAACGCACACTCGACGCGGTGACCACTCACTTGCATCGCGAAGCGCAGGTGGGTGGTTACGCCGCATCCGATGCGGTAGTTGACGTGTTGGCGCAGTGTCGAGCCGACCTAGCAACGATTGTCGGTGGCCAAGCCCATGAAGTGGCGTTGGCGACTAGCGACAGTGCGGCTTGGATAAAAGCATGGTGGGGGTGGGTGGTCGGTGGAAACGTGCCTCGTGGCTCGACGGTGTTGATCGACCGGCTGTCGTATCACTCGCATTACGCAGCGTTGGTGCAAACTCAGGTGTTGGGTGGGTTTGAGATCGAGGTGATGCCATCGCTGCCCGACGGCACGGTTGATGTTGCGGCCACGGTTGTCGGACCAAACGTAAGCGTGCTGTGTATCACGATGATTGGAACACATTCAGGCAATGTCAACCCGGTCGCCACCATCGGGCAACTGGCCCTTGGCGCCGGTGTGCCGATGTTCGTTGATGGTTGCCAAGCGTTTGGTCAGCTGCACGTCGATGTGCGAGCCCTTGGGTGCCACGTCTTTACCGGAACAGGTCGCAAGTATTTGCGTGCACCACGCGGCACTGGAATGTTGTGGGTCGCCGAAGAGTTGGTTGAACGTTTTCAACCGCCCGGTATCGACGGCACCAGTACTGATTGGGAAGTGTCATCGGGGCTCACGGTGCATCCGGGAATGGGTCGATTCGAGGAGTACGAAGTGTCATATGCGGCCATGGTTGGCTTGGCCGCTGCTGCGTCGCAGGCCGTTGAGTTGGGTATGAATTCCATCGAGCAGCGCGTGCTCGCTTTGGCCACGCATCTGCGCACCGGGCTTGCCTCGATCCCAGGTGTCACGATGCATGACACCGCCGCGCAGACCTGTGGCATCGTGACATTCTCGGTCAACGGTGTGGCACCGGCAGCAGTGGTTGCGGCGGCTGGGCAGCAACAGGTGACCATCAACGCATCAACCGCCACGTGGGCAGCACTTGATATGCATGCGAAGGGTTTGACCCACGTGGTGCGAGCGTCTCCGCACTACTTCAACACCGAAGCCGAGTTGGGTCGATTGCTCAGCGTAGTCAGTCAGCTCGAGTAGTCATTGTTGGATTCCGTTCAGCAATCTTCCAGATCCCGCGTTCTCGAAAGGCTGGAATGAGTTGTCGCCGGGCTTGGTTCAGGAATACGTTTGTTTTGATGCCCTGTGATCGTGCCTCGTCAGCAGCAAGCGCGATTGAACGGATGCCAAGATACGCGTTTCTCCGATGTAAAGACTCCAGCATCAACAAGACAAGATGATCTTCGAAGGGTTTCGTGTCGCCGTTCGAGTCGAAGCGTCGGAGCATGGCGTAGTACTGATCTTTGCCTTTGTTTCTGATAATGATCGGTGGGAAGCCAGCTCGATACAGCGCGCAATTCACCAACACGCGGGCAATCCTCCCGTTTCCGTCGTTGAACGGATGGATGCGTTCAAACTCCAAGTGCAAATGAGCAATCCGTTTCGTAATACGCGTCGAGATGTCGGATTCGAATCGCACGAACATCTCGCTGAGGAGTGCCTTCACGTGTTCGGGGGCGGGCGCTACATGGGTGCCGACTCGAACGTATTCTCCTTGTTCGCGAAAACGTCCCGCAATGGGCTCGTCGATGTTCGCGAGCAGCATCCGATGGAGCAACAGCACGCGACCTAAATCGAATGGTTGGTCGAAGTGGCGTCGAATGTAGTCAGTCACTCGTGCAAGGTTTTGCGCTTCGTGTACTTCCCGAAGGTCCATGTGTCGAGATATCTCAACGGAGAGCAAGATCCGTTCAGTGTCTTCAAGACTAAGTGTGGAGTTTTCAATTGCGTTCGAGTTGTAGACCGACTCGGGCACTTCCGACTCGTCGAGGAGCCGAAGCAACTCGTCTTTCCCCGCCTTTAAACGCTCAAATTCACCTTTGGCGTTGGACAATCGATCCAGAACGGCTGGTGATGGCATCGAATAATTCTAGGTCAAATTCACATAAAAGAGAACAAAACCTGTGAATCTGCTCCATTTTGAGGTCACATTCACAGGTTTTGAGCGGTGGCTAGTGCTGTTTGAGGGCGTTTACTCAGAGGCGCTCGATGATGGTGACGTTCGCTTGACCGCCACCTTCGCACATGGTCTGTAGTCCGAAGCGGCCGCCGGTTCGTTCTAACTGGTTCAGCAGTGTGGTCATCAGTCGAACGCCAGTTGCGCCCAGCGGATGGCCGAGGGCGATAGCTCCACCGTTGACGTTGACCTTCGCATGATCAGCGCCGGTTTCTTTCATCCAGGCCATTACGACCGGCGCAAACGCTTCGTTGATTTCGACCAGGTCAATGTCGTCGATGGTCATGCCCGTCTTCTTCAATGCGTGTGCGGTGGCAGAGATAGGCGCGCTGAGCATCATGATTGGATCATCGGCGCGCACACTCATGTGGTGGATGCGTGCGCGGGCGGTGAGACCGTGGTCTTTCAACGCCTGTTCGCTGGCAATCAATATTGCGGCGCTGGCATCGGAGATTTGGCTCGCCATGGCAGCGGTGATCCGACCGTCGGGGCGGAGGGTGGCCAAGCTCTTGATCTTCTCGAGATTTGGTTCACGCATGCCTTCGTCAAACGTGAGGCCGTTGAGTGGCGAGATCTCGTTGTCGAATCGGCCTTCGGCGCGAGCTCGCAATGCGCGCATATGGCTTTCTACCGCAAAGGCTTCCATCTGCTCACGAGAAAGGTTCCACTTCTCGGCCATCATCTCGGCGCCGCGGAACTGTGACACCTCTTGATCGCCGTAACGAGCATTCCAACCAGCGGCGGTCGTAAATGGATCGGCCATGCCCGCCGATTGTCCAACGGTGACCGACGAACTGATGGGTACCATGCTCATGTTTTGCACGCCAGCGGCCACCACAACATCGGAGACCCCGGCCATAACAGCTTGGGCGGCAAAGTGAATGGACTGTTGTGAACTGCCACACTGCCGATCAATCGTGACGCCCGGAACATGCTCGGGCAGCCCTGCCGTCAGCCAAGCGGTCCGACCAATGGCGCCAGCGTTGGGGCCGATCTGATCCAGGCACCCCATGATGACATCTTCCACTGCGCCAGGGTCAATGCCCGTGCGCTCCATCAGAGCCTTCAAGGTATGAGCACCAAGATCTGCAGGGTGAATTTGGGACAGCGTTCCACCACGCTTCCCAACCGGCGTGCGGACAGCGTCAACGATAAATGCCTCAGGCATGGTTACTCCTAGGTGGAACTTTGATGTGCATCTGGACTGCTGCTGCCAGCCTGACAGGTGAAGTGATCTCCGCAAAAATCAGCGAACCACCGCTGATGAAGGCGCGCTGGTTAGCAGTAGGTGGTCGCGGGGAGTACTAAAGTGTCGCTTGTTGCAATATCTGACACCGACGATGGTGCTTTTCCTCGGTGTGTTCGGCTTCCACGAACCCGTGTCTCGAGCAGTCTCGAAACTGCTGCGCTCGACGAGAGTTAGGCGAGGCAGTTGTTGTTATTTGTCGGCGGAAGCGCGACGATTCAGTCATGCGATCCCGACTGATTGTTGGTGCAGGGCTAGCGGTGGCACTTGTGTTGGGAGTGCCCACCGTTGCCGAAGCGGGCGCGCCGAACTACGAGTGCGAGGCCGGCCCGTGGCGCTTCGCCATCGACCAACACCGCAGCGCTGGGCTGACTCGACTTGCGGATCAGACAGTTGTCCAGATGGTAGTGAAGGACGGCGATCAGAATGGTTCGTCGCTCAACGTCACGCTGTCTACCGAGTCGTTGTCACTGAATAGTCAGATCACTGGGTACGGAAAGTCACTCACGCTGACCGTGACCGAAGGTGCATCCACCACCACTTATTCCGGCGCGTGCGCGTTTGTTCCGGGAAACTTCATTCTGGGTCATGTGAGCGGCGCTCGCCTGACAGTGCGCACCCGAGCCTCGAAAAGTTCGCCAACGTTAGCCATGGTGAGTCGTCATGGTTTGGTGTGGGCTGCAGCACCTGAAGGCAGCCCATCGGACCCCAATCCGGTGTCGAATGAGGGCTGGGCCCGCGTCCGGGTGGTGTACGCGATACGTAGTGGATCACAGGACATCAGCATCGGCAACGACGTCGGTCTGGAAGGTCCGAGCACCGTTGCGCAGGGCTGGGGTCGCGTCGGTGCGATGACGTTGGTAACGGCTCGACGGTAGCGGCTCGTGTCGTCAGTGAGCTCGTGTCGTCAGTGAGTGAGTGTCACCTTGTTCAGACCTTGCGGTTTGTCGGGGTCGACTCCCAGTGCTGACGCCATTGCTCCGCACAGTTGCTGTCCTCGCACCACGGCCAAGATTGGCGTGATCAGTTCATCGGCGAACTCAAGCGATTCGGAGTCAACGACAATCTGGGAAATGCCAATTTCTGCCGATGAGTTGGGCGCACACACAGCAATTGGATTGCCCCGCGCCGTGAGCTGCGCAACGACGTCGGTTGTATCGGAGTCAAGTGTCGGCGTCATGCTGGTGATGAGGACCGGGACTTCCGAGGACAATCCCGCTATCGGTCCGTGTTTGAACGCAGTGACCGACCACGCTTCGCCCAGGATTCCTGCCACCTCGCGAACCTTGAGGGCGATCTCGTGCGCCGCAGCAAAACCGAAACCTCGACCCAATACCG
>JANMEI010000524.1:0-5300 GCA_031376865.1 Acidimicrobiia bacterium
GTTGGCGGCGCGCAGCAGCGAACGTTGCTACCTGAGCTTGGCGCACCGGCTTGTCATCGGGACTATCCCAACGCGACATCATGAACGATCGAAGCTCAGGCGTGATGCCCCCGTCGTGGTTAGCGGTCTTTGGTGCGGCAGTTTTCGGTCTCGGAGATGTCGCAATGCGTGCCATGTACATATCCTCGCATGCCCGCCGGTTCGAGTGTTGTAGGACGCGGTCGCTACACTTCGCCGTTATGTTCTGGCGTACTCATCGGTTAACAAATGGCATAACCACAGGCGTGGCAATGGTGGTGTTGGGCTCGGCCGCCTTGGTTGGGTGTGGCGGAAGCACCGCTGGCGGCTCGTCCGGGGCGCAGGCGTACTGCAGCAAAGTAAAGAAGCTTGGTGACTTTACGGACAAGCTCAGCGCCGTTGACGTGACTGACCGGGCCGGAACCGCCAAACAATTGTCTGACATCTCAACCGACATCGCCGACATCGTGAGTGTTGCCCCGACAGACATCAAGCCACAGTGGACCGTCGTGGGCGAGATTTTCATCAAGCTCAGCGCAGCGATGGAAGCATCAAAAGACATCGACATCGCGAACGCAACAGAAATCGATCCGAAGACTTTGGCAGCGCTGGCTGAACTTCGGACCGCTCCTGATGAGTTGGACAAGCAAGGCGAAGCGATTGATATCTACACCAAAGAAGCTTGTGGCTTCGCAATCGGTAGCTGAGTACACGATGGAACTCACCGGCAAACGAGTACTTCTCACCGGCGGATCGCGAGGAATCGGGTTAACCATTGCTGAGCGACTCGCTGCGGCTGGCGCCCACTCGGTGTTGGTGGCACGCAACGCAACGTTGCTCAACGAAGTAGCCGACCGTCTCGGAGCCAAAGCATTGCCTTGCGATCTCAGCAACCCTGCCGAAGTTGATGGCCTCATCCAACGGGCCGAAGCGCTCCTTGGTGGACCGATCGATGTGTTGATCAACAATGCAGGTTTGGACGAAGTCGGCCTCCTCACCGACAAATCGTCGGAGGACGCTCGACGCATTCATCAGGTGAACCTGTTAACCCCGATCGATCTCTGTCGCCAAGTCTTGCCTAGTATGTACACGAAGCATTCTGGGTACATTGTCAACGTGTCATCAACAGCGTCGTGCGGTGCGTTTGTCGGGATGTCGTTGTATGCATCAACCAAGGCCGGCCTGTCTAACTTCACTCGGGTGCTTCGACTGGAGTTAAAAAAGACCGGGGTTGGTATCACCGACGTCACTATTGGTCCGGTTCCGACAGACATGCTGTCTGGTATCAACGAGTTTGAGCCAGCTCGGCGGTCATTCGCTCGATTCCGCCACCTTCGACTTGTTCCCAACATCAGCACCGACCGGGTTGCCGACGCCATCATTGATGCAATCCGAACGGAGAATCGTCACGTGCGGCTGCCCCGACGCACGTCGATATACCCACTCCTGCACGAAATCCCGCAGCGGTTGGTAGAGATCACCCTGACTGGAATTCCGGCCCGGCCCAAGCGATAGCAGCGCAGCAATGCCCGTAGATTCAAGGCGTTAGCGAGTTGAGGGGCGCAATTGCCCACCGTCGGCTGAGCCAACTCAATGCTGGACGGGTTTCTGCCGAAGGTATCTAGGTGGCGAGTGCGGAACTACTCAATTTTGTTCGATTTGCGGGTAACGCTCGCGATGTTGTGGTGGTGATCGATGGTTTGGGTGTGATTCAGGCTGTATCTCACTCTGCGTACTCAATCCTTGGGTACCAAGATGGCGAAGCGATCGGGTCCAATGTCATTGACTTCCTACAGCCCGACGATGTGTTGACTGCAGCGAACTTGTTGCTGAGTGCAGAGGACATCGCCGGGACAACGGTGTCGGTTGACGTGCGTATCCGTCATGCAAAGGGGCACTACGTCGAGTTCGAAATTCTGCCGCTTAACTTGTTGGCATCCGATGGCTTGATCGTGCTGACCGGTCGTGACGTTACCGAACGACGTCAGCTGGAACTTGAGCAAGAGATCCATCAGTCTCGATTCCAAGCAGTTGCCCAATCAGCGCCGGTCGCGATCTTTCTCATCTCCGCACTCGGTGAGTGCGTGTTCGTCAACGATCGATGGTCAGATCTCACCGGTCAACAACTTGCTGATGCTGCCGGCCCCGGGTGGATCAACGTGATTCATCGAAAGGATCAGCTCAAATTCGCTGCGATACGCGATGGTCTCGTCGGCAGCTCGGGCATGATGGACCTGAGACTGTTTGGTCGAAACGGAATGTTGCTTACTGCCGTTGGACGATGGACCGCGGTAGCTGAGCATGGTGTGGTGACGGGTTATGTCGGCACCATCGAAGACGTGACGGAGCACAAGGCACTAGAGGCAAGGTTGTCGTATCAAGCGACACACGATGCGTTGACCGGATTACCAAACAGGTCAACGCTCAACGAGCGCTTGGCGAGAGCCCTACGTCAATCGGTTGGAACCAGTCACAGGGTTGGCGTGATGTTCTGTGACCTTGATCGATTCAAGGTAGTGAATGACAGTCTTGGGCACGAGACTGGCGATCGGCTCTTGATGTCGATCGCACAACGGTTGACTTCCCAGCTCAGCGGCACCGACTTCATTGCACGGTTTGGCGGCGACGAGTTTGTGGTGATGTGTACCGGCGAGAACGAAGGTGCCATTCGTGAAGCAGCGCAACGTTTGCAAGATGTGTTTGCCCAACCCTTTGATGTGGGAATCGGCCGGCCGTATCTCTGCACAGCGAGCATCGGGATTTCGGTGTCGCGCTATGAATCAACCCCGGAGACGATGTTGCGTGACGCCGACGTGGCGATGTACCGAGCAAAGGAAAGTGGCCGTGGACGATCGCAAGAGTTTGACGACAAATTGCGTACCCGTGCACTTGACCGGCTGGCGTTGGAGTCTGATCTTCCCTTAGCGATCAAGAACGGTGAACTTGAACTGCTCTATCAGCCGATCGTGGACACGATGAGCTCATTGTTGGTGTCTGTCGAAGCACTGGTGCGTTGGGATCACCCAACGCGTGGCCGTCTGTCTCCAGAGGTTTTCATCGGGCTTGCTGAAGAAACCGGATTCATCCTTGACATTGGAGATTGGGTGCTGGAGCGAGCGTGTACGGATGTATTGCCGCGCGAAGGTTTGATACTGAATGTCAATTTGTCGGCAAAGCAAGTTCACGATGAGAAGCTGGTGGAGCGTGTTCGCGTCATCTTGGACCGAACGGGATTCCCGGCAGCTCGCTTGGTATTGGAGATCACCGAATCAGCATTGATTTCGGACAGCGAGCGTGCAGCCACAACGCTCACACAGCTCAAGGCACTTGGACTCTCAATCGCTATCGATGACTTCGGAACCGGGTACTCGTCATTGAGTTACCTGTCACAGTTCCCGGTGGATGCACTGAAGGTAGATCGATCCTTTGTTACTGGCCTTGATCTTCCGAGCGGTGATCACGAAATAGTTCGTGCCGTGATTGCGCTTGCGCATGCACTTGGTTTGAAGGCCACCGCTGAGGGAGTCGAAACCCAAGGACAGCTGGTTCATCTGCGGTCGCTTGGTTGCGACTTGGTGCAGGGCTACTTGTTTGATCGTCCGGTAGCGTTGGAAGAGGTGCTGACGTCGTTGAGGTGATGCAGATTGTCGTGCATGAAGTAGCGGCTGAGGCTCAGCACGGTGAATGGCGCACCATCTGCGCGCATGCCTGTGTTGTTCCACAGGTGTGGCGCTAACGCCTCGAATACGTCGCCCAGCCTGTTTGCTGCACCCTGCAGCAGCGCCGCTGCTTGTTGCGGACTGCGTTGACCATAGTGAGTAGCGGCAGCATCTGGGTCGAATGAGTCGAACTGAGGATTGTCTTCCGAGATCATCAGGAAGATTCGGTGTTGGAACAGGTCTATGACGTCAGCCACGTGGCAGGCGTACTCAACCGTTGACCATGTGGTGGGATCTGGTCGAGTCATCAGCTGTTTGGGGTCGACGTCGGGCCCGATCAACAGCGCAGTCCACTCATCGATGCTGTCGTGTAGTCGAGAAGCCAGTTCAGCTTGCGGAATAGTTTGGACGTCGACCCCGCATTCGGGGCACGCTTCGTGCAGTACAAATGTCCAATCGCGGGTCTCGCTCATAGCAAAGTGTTACACGACGCAGCTGGAACTTTGCCCATCCGCAGGAAAAGCCCGGGTCAGCGCTCGGGCAAAGTACCGAGCTCGTTCGGCATAGCCCTTCGAGGTGAAGTGAATCCCATCACGCTGATACCACCCATCTTGTACTTCGGCCCGCCAGTCGTAAACGCGCAGGTTGGGGTACCTCGTGCACGCGTCAAGCAGTGCCTGGTTGAATCGTTTCATTGACGAATCTGAATAAGGGCCATTGTTGATCAACGTTTTTACGGTTGGCCACATCACCGGCTGTCCCTTTGCTGCTTGCATCATCACGTCGATTCGTTTGGTTGCGTTCACCACGCTGCCAGCCGCTGAGTTGGCAGAATCATTCGTCCCCATTGCAAAGACCCAACATCCATCGTGCCCGGAGGCTGTGAGGGAGTTGGCTATCGACGCGGCATTGGGCTCACCTTTGTATCGTTCAACAATCGATCGGGCACCGGAGATGTTGGTTCGAACGACACCAACCCCCACCTCTTGGTAGCGCGCATCGATTCGTTGGGCTGCGTTTGGCAGAAACTGTGGTGACATCAACCCAACGGAAGTGGAGTCACCGATATGTGCGACTGATGTGCACGAGGTGGTTCCCAAAGGTGGCCAAGTCGTGGTGGAAATGGTTTCGACAGTGGCGAGGACAGGTTGGACGGTGGTGGTCGGAGCTGACGATGGTGCTGGGTTGAGGGGCAAGCTGGATGCCACCGTTGTAGGTGGCAAACTGGGCACAACACTGGTGGGTGGCAACATGGACGTTGACGCCACGGCAACCTGTGCGATGTTGCCGGAATTGGCCTCGGAATCAATGAGCTCTTCGGCCTGAGAAGAATTCGTTTGCCCGGTGAGCGACAGCGCCGTCAGCACTGCGACGCCAAACGTAGCGGTCATTGACCAGGTTGCTAGCGAAGGAAGAATTGGCACGTTGGTTTGGACCGACAATTGATTGACGTGCGAAATGGTCACATATCGACGTAACCTCAGCGCGCGTACGAATCCGTGAATGCGGATCGGATCTTCCATCAATGTCCATGACAACTCGGCCAGCAGCAGGGTGAGTCCAATCACCAGTACATTGCGGATGATCGGTTGATTCACCAGAAACGAGTCAGGCATCAGCGCG
>JANMEI010000555.1:0-2556 GCA_031376865.1 Acidimicrobiia bacterium
AACGGCAACCCCGCTGCCGACCAAGCCAACCATGACAAGAAAAGCGAGGCCTTTTGGTACCGGTTTACTACGCGCCTGGCTGGCGAGCCGCTTGTTCATGTTCTCTCTCCCGTCGTGGGTAGTGGCGTCACCCGACGCAACAGTCACAGCCTTCCGGGCGGAGGTCACCAGCACCCTGCCCCCAGGGCACGAGAAGGTGAACGGAAAACAAAAAACCGATGAACCGGAAGCCGGTTCATCGGTCGAGACACTTTGCAATGTCGCTTTGCGGAAGAGGTGGGATTTGAACCCACGGTACCTTTCAGTACGACGCATTTCGAGTGCGTTCGATTCGGCCGCTCTCGCACCCTTCCTTTGGAACTTGCAACCTTAGCGTCTTGGCACGATCGGTCAGTTTCGTTTAGCGACGAAGAAATCCGTCAGTAGCGCGCCGCATGCGTCGGCCTCAACCAGGGCCACCAGCTCCACTTCGTGGTGCAACCGGGGGTCAGACAGCACTTGGTAGAGCGATCCGCAGGCACCGGCTTTTCCATCTGCTGCGCCAAAGACCAGCCGCTTCATCCGACTAGAGACAATTGCCCCTGCGCACATGACACACGGTTCCAAGGTCACGACCAGGGTGGCATCGTCCAGGCGCCAGCGTCCGAGGGCTTTCGCGGCCGCCACAATGGCGAGAAGTTCGGCATGACCGCAGGGGTCCCGGTCGATTTCTCGGCGGTTGTGCGCCTGGGCAATGACCTCGCCGTCGACCAAGACCACGGCCCCGACCGGCACATCGTCATGCGTCAGCGCTTCGCGGGCTTCGGCCAGCGCCACCTGCATAGCTGCCAATTCAGCATCTGTCGGAGTACGAGGAATCGAGGTTGGAGCCACGCCAGAGCGTAACCCGAACCTGTTTGGCGGAGGAGGTGGGATTCGAACCCACGGTAGGTTGCCCTACACACGCTTTCCAAGCGTGCCGGTTCGGCCGCTCTCGCACTCCTCCAGGACTGCAAAACCTACAAAAACACGTTGTTCTGAAGAAGCATCAGAACAGGCGGTTTCGCAGGCCGGTTGTACAGGGTAGCGTTTCCAACGAACCACATCGGTCGGATACCCATTACTGGGTGCCGGGCGCGGTGGCTGGGTCCTGCGCAGAGGGATCTTCGTGAACCGGGTCAGGGCGGGAACGCAGCAGCCCTCAGCGAAGAGAACTGGTGCCGCAGTCAGCCTGGCCCCCGCGCCGGGCACCCAGGTGGGTGCGCCAAGGGTGAGGCAGGCACCCGGGTGAGGCAGGATCAGCTGTTGCGGTACATGGCAACGATGGTTCGTTCGATGAACGAGCCCAACGTTGACCAATCGGTGCGACCGCTGGCAACCCAAGCAGGGATCACCGAGGCGTACACACCCAGTACTGCATGCGCGGCGAGGGTTGGGTCTTCGACCCGGTAGCGGTTGCCTTCATTACCCAACTTGTAACGGTCGGCCAATTGAGGCAGCAACATGCGGCGAAGTTCGTTGGTGTCAACTGACGGCAAGCCGCTGGCGTTGACCGCACGAGGACCTTCCCAGCGAAGCAAGCTACGCATCAGACCCGGTTCGGCTGCAGCGCGACTTCCCATAACCCGGGAGAAGATTGCCAATGGATCGGGATCGCCGCCCACTGAGCGGACCGCTTCCATAGCTTGTACATCCTCATCGAGCAGGCGATTCACCACGACCGTGCACACGGCTACGGCAATGGCGTCTTTGTCTTCGAAGTGGAGGTAAAAAGTCCCAAGACCGACGTCAGCACGCTCGGTGATTGCGCTGATCGTTGCGCCTTCAACACCGACAGCGGCGTACGTTTCTGCGGCCGCATCCAGCAAACGACGACGCGTATGCTGCTTTCGGCGTTCCCCACGGCGAAGCGGGGTTTCAGGATCGATTGCTGAGGTTGGGTTGCTAAGCACGTGGGCCTCCCACGGTATGGAAGCGGGAGAAACAGCTGAGTTGCTGTTCATCCGCTGAGGATCGGGTCACTTATGTATTCGGCGCGTTCTCCGAGAAGGTTGAGCCAATTCTGCAAACTTCTGTGAAAAAGATCTCACAACTGGACGACCTAACTGCTCCAGAAACGGAGTGACCACTAAAAAGAGTCGTTTGCTCACTCAAGGTGTCGAAGAAAAACACCGAAGCACACACCCATGGCCCGCTCGACTTTCGACCTTACTGCGCTCATTCAGCGCTTGGTCGGCGACGCCGCTGCAGTAATGCTCTTCGACAACGCTGGGTCGATTGTCGCTCGGTTCGGTTCGGATGATCTTCTTGGCCGCAAAGCAGCTATCGAATCCAGTGCCGAGCAAGGGTCAAAGTTTGACTTGATTCAGTTCCTCATTCCGGCCGACCGGACGACGTTCCTCAGATCCTATGGACAGGTGCGTCGCGGCGATCTCGCAAGTGCCGAAATGCGAGCCCGTACGCAACACGTGAACGGCCAAACCGTCGTGTTTGACATTCGGCTGGAATCACTATTCGAAGTTAACGAACGCTTGATTCTGGTCCGACTGGTTGATGTGACAGAGCTGCACAACCGAG
>JANMEI010000570.1:0-4316 GCA_031376865.1 Acidimicrobiia bacterium
CACCGCGCCTCGTCATCTTGGACGAAGCCACCGCGCACCTTGATTCTGAGACCGAGGCGCTGGTGCAAGAGGCATTGGACCGGGCATTGCAAGGTCGCACCACCATTGCCATTGCGCATCGATTGGCCACCGTGCAACACGCCGATCAAATCTTGGTGATCGACGAAGGCGTTATTGCCGAACAAGGCACCCACGCCGAGTTGGTTGCCCAGGGCGGAATCTACGCAGGCTTACGATCTGCCCAAGAACTGACAGCGGTGTAGGTCAGCCCTTGACAGCAGCCCAGGTGGCGGTGAGCATTGGGTTTTTTCCTGTCGAGGCCAGGTAACCCTGCCCAGCAGTCCAGATGATGACGCCTCCCAGACCCTTCTTTCGCAGCCATGCTCCCTTGGCCGCAATCGACTGTGGATCTTCATACGAGATGTACTGGCATGCGGCAGTGCCGACCGGCGCAGTCGACGATAGGTACGGAACTTGGGCTTCTACATCCCAAGTACGGGTCATCTTTGGTGCGTAGTCGGCTGCAATGATTGCACTCGACATCAGGGAGTCCTCTGCCACCAGTTGTCCGTCTTCTTGTGGTTGGCGAGGACCCGTTCGTTTGGTCCAGCACTGCCCGTAAAAGCCGATCCCAACACCAAGTTTCGCGGCTGGGATCCCGGCCTTGAGATACAAATCGACGGTCGATTGAATCGACGTAGGTGTTTGCGGAGTGCCACCCGTAAGCGGACTGGAGTGCCACGTTGGCCAACCCCAAGGACCACTCATGCCGTAGGTCATCACGTTGACTTGATCAACAGTTTTTGCAATGCGCGCATAGAACGGAGGAACGGCGTCGAAGTTGGTGTTGATCCAACCAACCGGCAACGTGAGCACAACCTTTGGACGTCGGCGACGAAGCTCGGTCGCCAACCATTCAACCAAAGGTTCGTCTTGCGGTTGGATGGGTTCGAAGTCCAATTCGAACCCGGCGTAGTCCCACTTGTCCATGATGGTGAGGAGCTCGGTAACAAACCGTTCGCGGTTGGCGGGGCTTAACGCACTGGCAAACGCGTCGTGCTCACCAGCTCCGCCAATCATCAACAGCGGAACTCGCTTGGCATTACGTGCGCGCAATGCCATGTCCGCGGCAAAGGCCGGGCCTTTCGCGTCGTCAATATCGAAATCGAGGGCCAGAGATCCATCCCAACGCGGCTTCACGCGACCCACCACAAAATGCGTCATGGATCCAAAGTCGATTTGATCAGCTGGCCACAATTGCGACTGATAGCCAACGTGATACGCCATCACCCAACGAGACGAAACGGGGGCCGGTTTTCGTTTGATACGTGTTTTGGAAGCGGCTTGTGTGGGCATGGCTATGCCAATCAACATCGCAGTGGCAATGGCCGCTGCACCGAAGATCCGGACTCGTTTATTCATCGGCCTACATCACGATGCTCGGACGCGTCCCACGATGCTCGGGCGCGATCAATGACGTCCATCACTAACAAACTGGCATCTAACGACATTCGCGGCTCTTCGGTGCGACCCGCAGCGATAGCCGCGCTCACCGCTGCGAGTTGATACGAATAGCCCAGACCAACGACCGGCAGTTTGACGGTTTTCACTTCGCGCAATCCAGCCTTGGCCACGCCTTTAGCCGTCTCGATGGACTTCCGACCAAACGAAGTTTTTCTCGCACGACCCATAACCGTACTGATGACCTTTTGGCTACCTGAACGAGACGTGTCCATCGCCCGCGCTCCGAGGTCACTGGGGGCGGCAGCATGCACGTGGTAGCGAGTGGCGGCAAAGAACGGCTCGTTCAGCGTCAGGGTGGAAACCGTGCCTCGAAGCGACGCTTCGTTGGTGCCACGACTGCGTAACGATGCCGTGACGGTGGACAACGCGCCTGACTGATGGGCCATCATGACCGCGACGTCTTCGTCGACCCCGGTAGAACCGATGGCGGCCACGCTAGACACTGACACAACGGGACCCAACAGGTAGGTTGCCAGTGCGACTCCGTACACGCCTCGATCAAGCAGCGCCCCTCCGCCTTCACGGGCAAACACATGGTGTTGTGGGTTGACAGTCACCGCATACGAAAAGTCCGCAGTCAACTGACGGATCTGGCCCAACGAACCGTTGTCAACTTCATGCTTTGCCGCTTCAACCGCAGGAATGAAACGCGTCCACATGGCTTCCATGCAGAACCGTCCGGTTTCGCGGGCCGCATCAACAATTCGTTGGGCCTCGGCTGCCGACGTTGCGAAGGGTTTTTCGACCAAGACGTGCTTGCCGGCCTGTAACGCCTGCACAGCCAGATCGGCGTGAGTCGGTGCGGGTGTAGCGATATAGACCACATCAACGTCGGCTGCAGTCAATAGTGACTCAATCGATGGCTCGACCCGAGCGGCGAATTGGGTGGCCAACGCACCAGCTCGACTGGTCGTTCGAGACGACACCGCTACCACGCGATTGCCGTCACAGTGTTGCAGGTCGGCTGCCATCGACTGAGCAATCGCGCCAGCTCCAATGAAGCCCCAGCGAAGCATCAGCGGGCCCAGTCCATTGGTTCGATCGCTTCAAACCGCGAGTGAATTGGCATCGACACACCAGTGGGACCAGCGTGGTGAATGGCTAGCACGAGCTCGTTCACGTGCAACATGTAGTCGGCGTCAAGTCGGCAGCGGCGGCCTTCGGTAATGGCTTCGCTCAGCTCAACAATGCCGCGTGCAAAGTCCATTTGCTGACTACCGCGATAGTCATGCTTGGTGGCTTTGCCCTGCATCTTGATGGGGATCTTGGGGGTGGTCAGTTGGCGCCGACGCACGTTGAACTTCTTCTGCAACTTCACCGGCGATCCGTAGAACCACGAGTCGTCAATTGAGAGCGTTCCTTCTTCACCGAAGACCCGCAGTTGATGGTCGTGTTCGGCCACGATGGAGCACGTCAATCGAACAACAACACCCGATTGGAAGGTAACGGTTGCTACCGAAAAGTCTGCGCCATTAGGACTGAGTGGTTCGTCAGTGAGCTTATTATCGACCAATGTTGATGACATCGCCGTGATGTGCGTGGCCGGCCCGAAGAAGGCTGGAAACCACGTGAGGTAATAGCCCGCGTGCTCCAGCGTGCATCCGGTCTCGAACTCATTCTTCCATGGCCATGGAATACCCGTCTCGGAAAGCCACTGTCGGTAGGCCATGCCCGAAACCAGGCCATCGTCCATCTCGGCATAGGCGCAGTACACACTGCCAATACGTCCGCGTCGAAGCTCGCGCCACAGGGTCTGCGCAGACTCACCCAACAGGCTGCACGGCGCGCCCGACAGGTACAGGTTGCGACTTTTGGCGATATGGACCAGCTCGTTGGCCTCGATCATGTCCATGCCGAGCGGCTTTTCGGAATACACGTGCTTGTCGGCCAGCAAGGCGTCACGACTGACTTGGAAGTGGCTTTGCGGGTTGGTGAGATTGACCACGATGTCAGCATCGGAGGCCAGCATGGCCTCGTAGGAGGCAAACGGGGTTACTGCGTGCGCCGTGCAGAAATGACTGAGCGCCGCCGGACGGTTGTCCCACGCGCCGACAATAGAGATCTGCGGATAGGCCCGCAGGGTGGTGAAGTAGTAGTCGGCGACATAACCCGTTCCGACGATTGCAATCCGCACACAGCCTCCGTGTCCGATGAGGGTCCAAACAGTGTAGCGACCCGGTTCACCGGCACATCCTGCGATCTGACGAGATTGAAGCACGGCACCATTACCGCAAAAGATGGAACCCAACAGGTGCTTCGTGACTCCTCTTCATGTGATTCACCTTACGGATAGGGTCACAAACTCCACACCAGCAGGTACCGCGACAGATCGCTTTGATCTCGATCAGACCTTCGTTGATTGTTTTCGCGTCAACTACGCGGAACCCCTTCCGGGAGAATCCTTGGCTACAACTTTCTGCGTCGACTTCAGGCCAAACCAATGGTCAGTCGTGGCGACTGTCCGCCCGGGCAACGGATCCAACAGACCCTTCATCAACAGCACGAGAAGTGAGGTTTCGCATGGCGGGCTGCGATGTCGTTGTCGCTGGGACAGGTGCCGACGTCGATGTTGCGCTCAACCCAGGTGCGATTGACGGACTAGCTGACACGCCCTTGATGGTTCGTTTGCCCGATGGACGTTTGGCGATTGCAGTGATCGGCAGCGACAAAGCCGATGGGCTGATCGTGCTCGACGCGAAGACAGGCGCTGCCTTGGCGATGGCCGATTTCGATGGTCGAAGCCAGTGGGGCAACGGGATTGGGGTCGTGGTGCTGCGCGACGTGCCGGCCGG
>JANMEI010000577.1:0-1735 GCA_031376865.1 Acidimicrobiia bacterium
TGCGCTGAGCCTTCAGCTCATCGGCATCGGCATCGAGCAGCAGCTTCGCGACATCGCGACCGATGACATCGGATGCGTCCTGAATCAGCTCCCAGGATGGATGGTCGACCCAGGGGGCTCCCATGTTCGGTTTTTGGCTTCCCTGTCCGGGGAATGTAAAGGCCAGCATTCGCCGTTCCTTGAAGTCGAGTCAGTGAATTAGACCGGCGTTCGAGTGGATGGTTACCGGATTTTCTTGGACCTTAGTTGTTAGGTGAAAGGGAATGGCGCATCGACGTGTACGCTAGAAACGTTCCTGACAGGAACAGCAGTTGACCCCAACAGTTGATACGTGCGCCCGGGTGGCGAAATGGCAGACGCAGCGGACTCAAAATCCGCCGCCGCAAGGCGTGCCGGTTCAAGTCCGGCCCCGGGCACCATCAACTTTGTTGCCGGGTTTCAGCTCGGCGCAACGTCGATCAGCTACTTCGGTGGCTGCACCGAGGGCATGGTCCGAACGATCGCTTTCGCTTCCGACACCAGCGTCGCCATTTGCTTGAGGGCTCCCTCTAGATCCGGATCCCGCATGGCATCGTGGATCCGAGCATGGCACTGTGCTGGGATCCACGGGAACGTAGCCATCACTTCGAGGGCACCGCGGTCCGATACGTAGTAGCGCTCGTTCAGCGCAAACAACGCAAACGTCAGCATCGCAGCCGACCTCGTGATTCCGCCCAATGCGGTATAGACGTCAAGTCGTTGCGCAGCGGACATGCAATTGCTAATCGTGAACTCTGCACCCCACAAAAACCCGTTGACCAGATTGCTGCGCAGCATCCGCGGGTACGGCCGGACATCTTGTTTGAGGGTCGACAAGATCTCTTTCGGGTCATACACCTCTGTACACACATCAATTTCACCGAGGTAGGCAACACTCGAGAACCCGTAAGGAGGGTGTTGCAGCCAGTCATGATCTGCGTTACCGACATCGGCGTTGGCAATCACTGTCTTGATCGCTTCGATGCTGCGATACGTAAAATCGATCCGTTTGCCACCTACCAAGCATTGGGCGCCACCGTTCATCCACGGACCAGCAGAACCCAACTCTGTCACGGTCGGTTTCATTTTGTCGTCGCAGTTCTCCAACGCCCCACTGAGTTGGGCGATGTTGAGCGGGTTCGCGTCGCTATACAAAATCACCAAGTCGACCGTTCCGTCGTGGCGGGTGACACCATTGTTTTGTGACCCCAGATTGCCAATAGCAGCGACACCGTTCACGCTCATCAAGAACGGAACGATAAAGCTGACGATCTCGTCAGGTTGCACGGGAGTAGGCATCAAAATCCTTGAAAACGAATTCGGGACAAAACAGTAAGGCACCGAGGTCCTGCGAGTGTACGACCGACTGAGCTATCAGATCAGTTTTTGTCCGCTCCATTCGCAGCGGTGGGGTTAACCCCAGGAGCGCGGCTCGTCGGAAAAGTCGCCGTCGACGAGCCCGACCAGAAACGGATTCGTTGCTCGTTCTCTGCCAATGGTGGTGGTTGGTCCGTGGCCGGGAAGCACTGACATCTCGTCGGGTAGCGGCAGAATCTTTTCGGACATGGACGCCATGAGCTGTTCAAAGGAGCCACCGGGAAGATCCGTCCGACCAATCGATCCCGCAAACAAATGATCACCCGATAACAGCATGGGTGGAGCCCCCTCCATCTCGAGCGTTAAACACACAGAGCCCATGGTGTGTCCTGGCGTATGC
>JANMEI010000586.1:0-1715 GCA_031376865.1 Acidimicrobiia bacterium
GCACCGGTCGTTACTTTCCGCAGTCGGCAACCCCATCATTTACATGGGCCCGATTGGAAGCGCGGCGCTGATAAAAGTCATCACCAACATGTTGGCATTCATTAACTTGATTGGTGTTGGCGAGGCGTTGATGTTGGCAAAACGAGGGGGCCTGGATTTGGCCACAGTGTTTGAAGCCATCAAGGAAAGCTCGGGAAACAGTTTCGTCCACGAAACCGAAAGCCAGGTGATTTTGAACGGCAGTTACAACATCAACTTCACCATGGATCTTGCGTGCAAAGACCTTGGCTTCGCTGCGCAATTTGGTCGTGAGCTCGGCGTCCCACTGGATCTTGCCAGTGTTGCCGAACAGACCTTCATCCGGGCCAGGTCTCAATACGGAGGTGACGCCTGGTCGTCTCAGGTGGTGAAACTCTTGGAAGATGCGTTAGGAACTGATCTTCGAGCTGCGGGGTTCCCAAGCGAACTGGAACCTTCGTGACGGCGCCAATCCCAGCATCATCAACCGACGAGGTTGAGATCAGGCGAGATCTCGCAGCTGCGTTTCGATGGGCGGCTCGTTTGGGTTTTCACGAGGCGGTGGCTAACCACTTCAGCGCGGCGATCTCGTCGGATGGCAGCTCGTTTCTGTTGAACCCGGTTGGGCGACACTTTTCGCGAATGAAATCCAGTGAGCTGTTGGAGTTGCGCGCCAACGACGCGGGGAGTGCTCCGCATCCGTTGGCGGACAGAACCGCATGGTATTTGCATGCGCACATACATCAGGCTGTTCCGAGGGCTCGGTGCGTGCTGCATACTCACATGCCGTACACGACGACGCTTGCGTGTCTGGCCGACTTTGAGTTCATGATGTTGGATCAAAATGCATGCCGTTTTCATCAACGAATTGCTTACGATCGTTCCTACGCTGGCATGGCACTTGACGATAGCGAAGGGCAACGTGTTGCCTCGCTGCTCGATGACGACAACAGCGTGGTATTCCTCGGAAACCACGGTGTGCTGGTCATCGGAGAAACGGTTGCGGAAGCGTTTGACGAGTTGTACTACCTCGAAAAGGCAGCCCAGTTGCAAGTGCTGGCGTTGTCAACCGGGCGCCCCCTTGCCCTGATTTCTGATGACATGGCAGCTCTTGCCGGTCAGCAGTGGCGCAGCTACACCGACGCAGCGCACCTTCATCTTGCTGAGTTACGAGCGATTCTTGACCTTGAGGAACCTGACTATGCGCACTGATCACCCAACTTCGCTAGCTGTTAAGGAAGCATCGTTATCTACCGTCCGAATAGCGGATCGGTCGCTTTCGATTCGATGGTCCAACGGATCAGACAGCACGTTTCACTTCATGTGGTTGCGAGACAACTGCCCAGTGTTGCTGCACCCATCCACACAACACCGAGTGGTTGAAACATCCGAGCTGCCTGATGACGTTCACCCATCTTCGGCTGTCGTCGACAATGACGGTTCGTTGGTGATCGTGTGGGCTCACGATCAACACGTCAGCCGGTATACGCCGACGTGGCTACATCGTCACGACTATTCCGCCGGAGCTCGCCACACGGCAACAGCGGCGCGCACGTGGACCGCTTCCTCGATTCACGACACGTTGCCTAAAGCTTCGTATCCCGCGATCCTGGCTAACGATGGTCTGCGCGCAGACTTTATGGAGTCGTTTCTGACGCATGGAGTCGGCGTATTGCACGACGTGCCATGCGATGAAG
>JANMEI010000604.1:0-5024 GCA_031376865.1 Acidimicrobiia bacterium
AGTGCGCGTTCTGGTGTGAGCGCAGTTGCTGCGACTGCTGCCCACTGGCCGATCCAAACCGATCCGGGGCCGGCATCAACATTCCAGACGATCCTCGCACTGCCCGCGTCGACGGTGAATTGTGCGCCACCAGACATACTCAGTGTGCAGAGCAACGCGCCGGTTTCGGAATGGGCGGCGATTCCGCGCCAAGTACCCGCTTGAGGATGAATAGCACCACCTTTCAGCGCAAGGATGCTGGCCCCATCGCATTCCACCCGGAGCTCAAGTTGCAGTTCGCAATTGTTCTGCAGCGCGTGGACCTCGAAACCTTCGGTGATGGTGCCAGCTGTCAGCGTGCGATGGCGCCGGATGACCACCTTTCCGTTTGCATATTGATCAAGTGCCCCGATCATCACAAACTCTTCGCTGCTTGGACCCGTCCGCCCGCTGCTCAGCAATGGGACTTGTTCACCGTCAACCAATAACTCAAGCGCGCTGATGAATCGAACATCGGTGTCGTAGACGCCGAGGAGACCTTCAGGGAAGATGTCGCCACGTAAGGAACTGAGACATGTGGTTTGTCCCAGCACCAGCGTGGAGCCTGCGTCAAGAGCTGCAGTTGACATTGGTTTCGTTTATCCTTTCACCGCAGCGGACGCCAGGCCCTGTTTGAAGTGTTTCTGAAACACGAAGAACAATATGGCCATGGGAATGGTGGACAGCAAGGCGCCGGCCAGCATGGTCGCCCAGGGAGTGCTTTGGCCGAACTCGCCTTGTAGCGAGGCTAAGCCCACAGGCAGGGTGCGCAATTGCGGGGCAGCAGGCACGGCGATGAGGACTTTCAGGAACTCGTTCCACACGCCGACGGTGCGCAAAATGATGAGCGTCAACAAACCCGGTGCAGCCATGGGCAACACCACGATGCGAAACGTTTGGAATCGGCTGGCCCCGTCGATTGCTGCGGCCTCTTCCATCTCGGGCGGGATCTGTTCCATGAACTGTTTCATGATCAGCAGATCTGCCGCATCGAACAACATCGGCAGAATCATCGCCCAATAGGTGTTCAGGATATTCATCTGCTTCATCACGATGAACTGTGGAACTGCCAACACGATGTGCGGGATGCCCAAGATCAGCAGCATCAACGCAAAGACCATCTGTCGTCCGCGGAAACGCATGCGTGCCAGGGCGTAGCCACCCATCGATGCAATCACCAACCGGCCGGTGACCACGGTGACCGTCACGATGATCGAGTTGATGGTCCAACGCGGAAATCCAACGCCGTTCAGCTTCTTCGGCCCATCGAGTGTTGGGCTGCCGAGGGTTCCATCGAAGGTTAACGCGACGGGATGTTTGCTAATGTCCGGGTCGGATTTGAACGCGGAGATGGCCGACAGGATGAACGGAAAGACATAGAACAGAGCTGCTCCAATCAGAATGGCGTATCCGATTGCTTTGAGGGCTCGACTATTGCGTCGACGCCGTGCGTTCAACGCATTGATAGCCAGATCGATGTCATGGGTACTGGGTCGGACATCAAGGGTTGTCACGACTCGACCGACCGATCAGACACGATGCGGCGCTGAATGTAAGTGAACAGAGTAATGATCAGGCACAAGATGACAGCTAAGGCCGCTCCTAGTCCTGCTTGCCCGTTGCGAAACGATTGGTAGTAGATCCAAAATGCTGGGGTGATGGTGGACTTGTCGGGCCCGCCGAAACTCATGGCGTAGATCTGATCGAACACTTGCCAGGTGCCAATGAGGCCGAGCACCAACACCAAAAACACCTGAGGTCGAAGCATCGGCAACGTGACGTGTCGCATCCGGCCAAACGCACTGGCACCATCAAGCGTGGCGGCTTCATCGAGCGATTCGGGAATGTTCTGTAATCCGCCCAGGAACAGCAACATCAGGGTGCCGCTGGTAGTCCAGATAACGCAACCCATGATGGCGCACATGGCGACGGATGGCCCCGATAACCAGTCCCAAAACGTGAGACCCATGACGGAATGGTTGCCGAGAAAGCCGGGCGCCTTGTTCAAACCGAAGATGCCGAGCAGATTATGAATCGCTCCGTTGGAGTTGCCGAACCAGTTGACTTTTGGGCCGGGAACAACCTTGTTGATGAGCCCATCGGTTTGGAACATGAACTTGAAGATCAGTGAGACGGCGATAGACGAGGTGATCGACGGGAAGAAGAATGCCAGGCGGAAGTAGTCGCGACCTTTCAGCAGTTTCTGGTGCACAACAAACGCCAGAAAGAACGCCAGTGCAGTTTGAATCGGAACTACAAAAATCACGTAGTAAAAGTTGTTCTTCATCGACAGCGCAAAGTCGGCGCGTCGAAGTCCATCATCGACGAGCAAGGTTCGATAGTTGTCAAAGCCGACGTTGGTTGCTTGAAGAGGTGGCGTGATCCCGCTCCAGTCGGTGAAGCTGACCCACAGTGCGGTGAAGATGGGCAAGATGACAAAGATCAACATGCCCAGCACGAATGGCGTCAGAAACATCCAACCGGTTCGTACGTCGTGTTCGAACAACGCTTTGCCGCCGCGTTTGTCTTGCGACAGCCAACTACCTGTCTTGGCTGGTTTCGTTGGTCGCCGGGGAGTCGCACCGGCAAGGGGTGTAGTGGCCGTCATGGTTTCTCCGACGTTGAGGTTCAGTTGTTGGCGTGACGCGTAATGAAAGCGGGTGTTTCCCCGATGCTTCCCCGATGCTCCCCCGATGGAGGTGTTGAGCAGGCTCAACACCTCCATCGTCCCTTCTCGGGGGAACTGTCCTTCTCGGGGAACTGGTTGGGCTAACCGCCCAGGACGCTGTTGCCGGCTTTGTCGACCTTGGTGGCGTAATCGTCGAACGAGACTTTTCCGCTGAACACGTCTTTGAGTCCCTTGTTGAACTCGCCCTGTACGTCACCAAATCCAGGCACGAATTGGAACTTGCGGGCGTATTGCGCACCTGACACAAACGGCTTCAGGTTGGGGCGCTTTGCCAGCCACTTGTCAGCAACCGATGCTCGGGCTGGCATGACGTTGAACTCATTTGTCCAAGCCAGCGCACCTTCGGCGTTGGTAAGTGCGTCTACCAGTTTCCAGGCAGCGGCTTGGTTTTTGGAGTTTTTGTTGACGCCATAGCAAACCGTGAAGGCGAACGTGCCTTTGCCTGCAGGCCCTGCTGGCAGCTCGGCGTAACCGGCGTTCAGACTTGGGAAGTCCTTTTTGAGGTAGCTGACCACCCAGTTGCCTTCGATGATCATTGCAGCCTTCTGCTTGCCCAGCGCTTCGCCGGCCCAGCCCGCAGAGATTTCGTCAGGCGCTTGCAGGTGCTTGTTCTTGTACATGTCTGACAGGACGGTGAACGCTGCTTTGTTTTGTGGCGAGTTGACCGTCATCTTCTTGATCTTGGCGTCGGTCATGGCGCCGCCACCTTGGAACATGAACACGCCAACGCGGGGATACTCGAATCCCATGACTAGGCCGGTGCGTCCGTCGGTGGTGAGCTTTTCTGCAGCAACTTTGAGCTCGTCCCAGTTGGTTGGCGGGTTAACTCCCTTTGCTTTGAGGAAGTCAGCATCATAGGTAAGGGCCAGCGTGGAGAAGTCCTTAGGTGGGCATATGAGTTTGCCCTCTGGTGAAGTGAACACATCCCGTAAGGACGGATAGATGTCGTTGGGATTGCTGATTGCACCAGTAGGAGCAGGGGCGAGTGCGCCTGCCTTCAACAGATCTGGCATCTTGGCCGAGTCGACATAGAACACATCAGGGCCAGCACCTGATGCAAGTGCTGCTTGGATGGCAGTGTCGTATTCCTTTTGCGGAAGGAACTTTGCCTTCGCGCCGGTCTTCTTGTTCCACCTATTCAAAATGGTGGTGAGCGCAGCGTCTTCTTCGGGCGAGCTGACCCATCCATAAATGGAGAGCTTTTGGCCTTTGAGGTTGACCGGTTTGGCTTTCTTCGATTGGGCGGAGGCGATCGAGGGGACTGCTGCGGAAATTGCAAACGTCGCAACTACAGATACGGCAATCAGACGGCGCCGAAGGGCGACGTTTGGTGAAGTGGTCATGATGCTCCTTGTTATTCAGCTGGGGTTGGGGTTTTGTTGCTGGGTGGTATCGGTGCTGAGTGTGTGAGTTGTGTAAGTGGGGAAGTTGGTACTTGGTGAGGGTTGTTTCAGGTTCGAGAGGTCGAACGACGAATGACGAGTTCGGGAGTGAGGAGGACGCCCTCGGGTTTGGCGTCGGCGTTGTCGAACTGATGTGCAAGTACACGTATGAGTTCAGACGCAGCGAGGTCAAGTGGTTGGCGTACCGAGGTGAGGCCGCCCCCAGCGAGCGATGCAACAGGTGAGTCATCGAAACCCACCACCGCTACGTCACGTCCGGGAGTCATCCCGCGTCGTTCAATGACGGCTAGGGCGGTCACGGCGTCCAGATCGTTGGCGGCGACGATGGCTGTCGGCGGAGAAGCGGAACCCAGCAGATCATCAAGCTGGCTGGCGACCGATTGTTGATCGGCTTCGCTGCTATCAAGGTTAACGATGCTCAACGAACGGTCAAGGTCTAGCCCGGCGGCGGTCAAGGCACCCTGCACACCTTTTTCGCGTTCGACGTTGCCAACGGATTGAACGGTATGGCCAATCCAAGCAAACTGCGTATGGCCCAGGCTCAACAGGTGCTCGGTCGCTAGTTGTGTTCCGGCGGCCCCATCAACATCGACCCATGAATGTTCGACAGATCCCCAAGTTCGCCCGAATGACACAAACGGGACACGGGCATCAAGGAGCGCTGGTGGTCGGGGGTCGTCGTAGTCGGTCTGGGCAAACACCACTCCGTCGACGGCTGATTGTGCGGCCAGTTCCCAATACAGGTTCACCTCGTCGGCCTTGGTCGGCGCTGTGACGAGCAACAGGTGGTAGCCACGGGTCCGGGCGGCCTCGACCAACGCATGGAGAAATGCGTCAAGAACGCTGTTGCCTGCAGCGGTGAGCGGGGGCAGGCAGTAGCCGATGACCCGAGATTGTTGGGTGCGTAAGTTACG
>JANMEI010000616.1:0-1895 GCA_031376865.1 Acidimicrobiia bacterium
CAAACATCCCCTGCGAACCTATGGACTGGCAGTCACGTGGGCCCTTGGCGCCTTGGTGCTTGGTTTGGCCGCAACACCGCAGGTTGTCATGCTTCAGCGTGACTATCGGACGGCCCACAGTGTGGCGTTGGTTGCGCCACCGACCTTGGAATCAACACCGTTAAAGTGGAAACCAGCGATTGATGAGTTCATCGAAGCGACATCCCCAGCGGTTCGTAAATCAAGCATGACCGGGGTCTATCGGTCGAGGCTGACCGGTGCCCGTTATCTGTTACTCACACGCCTCGAACGAAATCGACTTGGACTCGCCGACCTTCAAACCGGAATGGAAGTGCGAACTCAACGCCAAGGTGATCGGTCTCTTACTGGCCCCGGGAGCGCGGTGACCGGATGCGGTCCTGCGACGACTCACCCGTTGGTTGAGTCGCCCCGAGCTTCTCCGTTACAGCTCTGCCAATGGCGGCACGGTGGCAGCACAGGGTACCTGTACCTGTTGTCGGCTGAACCAATGAGCTACGACGCGATGTTGGGTGACACGGAAGCCATCAAATCCGCAGTGTTGGTTCCGAGTATGTCTCGGTACCACCCGTTTCAATCGAGCGGAATGCTCTTTGTTGAGTTGGCAATCGCTGCGCTCGTCGTGGTGCTGTCGATCGTTGGTCACGAGCTCAGCCACGCGGTGATCGCTCGCCTCGTTGGATCTGAAGTTCTTGGTATCACCATCGGAGTCGGCAAATGTATCTGGCAACGTCGGATGTTCGGTGTCGATGTGCGGTGGTGTTCGCTTCCTCTCGGTGGACATGTACGACACCGACGGACGTCGGCTCGGCCCACCAGATGGCGTCCGGCGGCTATTGCAGCAGCGGGACCGCTTTTCAATCTGTTGGTGGCTTGGGTATTGCTGATCGCCTTGGAAGATTCGACGCTTGCGCTCATCAGCGCCTCGCTCGGACTTGTCAACCTGATTCCGTACTCCGTGCTGCTCCCCGATGTCAACGTGAGGATCGGGACAGATGGCTATCAACTTGTTCGAGCGCTACGTCCTCAACGGGTCAACCCACCGAACTCGCTTTCCAACTCGATGTCCAACTCTCTATCGACTTAGCACCGAAGACGAACCGCTACGCCGGGACAGTTGGGATGGGTTGAGGGGGAACCGTGACTTCGGGCGCTTGGGTTGCGCCAGGCACCAGCGGCACATCGACGCCGAGGGTGGTAGACGCATCGTCGGCCGGTCCATCGGGTGGTGGAGTCGTCGGAGGAAGTTGACACCCGCGCGGCTCGACCAACGTTTCTTCGCCGGTAGCAAAGAACACTTGAACGGTGGCGGTCCCAGGCGCGCTGCAGGTCATAGGGAAACTTACTAACCCTTGAGCGTTCGTTAACCGCTCGGTATCAGCAACCGGCTGTAGTGAACCAAGCGGAACGATTCGGGCTGAGATCCCCTCGAGCGGTTCAGACCGCACCACACCATCGGGATCAACGCGACGGACCGTGATCTGCAACGACACCGAAATGCCACTTCCAACCGTTGGTTGGCCCGGCCCAATGGACCAGCGGATTTCGGAATCGGAGAAGTTCTGTAACTCAAGGTCTTGCGTCATGTTGCCAGAGACAAACAGCACCTTGCCGTCACCAGCCGAAAGTGAGGGAGCCTTAAAGGCGAACAGCTCGACCACTCCCCCTTTGATGTTGGGCGCAAGGTAACGGCCTTCGGCGTTGGTCGGAACCCGCAGCACGGCCCGTTGTTCACCCAAGATCCTGGTGAGTACAACGGTGGCGTTGGGGACCGGCCCTTCTGGCCCTCGCACCACTCCTGACAATACGACATCACCTTTTGCAAACGTCAGCGAGGTGGTTGTGGTGGACCCATCGACGCCAGCGACCTCGCGTTG
>JANMEI010000553.1:0-8375 GCA_031376865.1 Acidimicrobiia bacterium
ACATCGGCGCGCCGAGCAATCAAGATGAGGCTCATTCCCTGCTTCGCCAACGCCTCGGCAAACGCAGCACCCAATCCCTCAGACGCCCCAGCCACAATCGCCCAATGGCCATAGCGTTCTTTCAACAACGTAGTGGCCTGACTCACGGTGAAGTGAGGTTACTCCGGTGCCGTACCGCCGCCAATTGTCAGCCGTGTAAATTATCCTTGACGTCAAGAATCTTTGACGTATAGGATGCTTTACATGAACCGCTCTGCAGCGCCCTCATCCCGGTTGGATCGCCTTGTTGACTTCTTGCTTGATCGGCAGGATCCGTTTTGGAACGACGAACGCCACGGTGCCATCTATAACGAAGCGGCTGCGGCAGCGCTCATGCTGCAAACGTATCTAGTCGTCGTCGTTGGCGGCGTCGGACTGTTGATCGTGGGGAGACCGGCACTTGGACTCGTGACGACAATCGTCCTGTGCGGCACTGCCGGCCACTACCTGATTATGGCGATACTGAACCGTCGCCACGTTGAGCTATTTCCACGTGGCTGGCGGAAGAAGACATCCTGGGGCAGCAAAGCATTTGCCATCGCAATCACCTTGTTCTACATAGCTTGCGCGTTATGGGCGATGGTTGGCGGCGGCAACCAATGAATCGTCTTCGGCCAAAACCAGCTCAGGCAACGGCATCTACCCCACAAGGCGAACCGGCATCTCCTCTACATCCGGTCCGTGTTGCTCGCACCGCTGCTGGCTTCACCCAACAGTCTCTTGCCGATGCCGTCGGCATCACCCGTCAGACCGTCATCTCGATCGAAGGCGGTGAGTACGCGCCATCGGTCGTGTTAGCAATCCGGATCGCGCGGGCATGCAGCAGCGATGTTGAGACATTGTGGGGTCCGGCTGCCGACGCCGCGCAACCATAGAGCTTTCCCTCTTATCTCACTACCCTCAGGGCTTGCGGGCGACCATCAGCAAGTTCTTACCGATGGGAATCTGCTTCCACAACTTGTGAGCCACCTTGCTCATGGGAACCAAAATGTTGTCGAACAAATAGGTAGTCCGATCGCTCAGCGCCGGCATGGAACCCACTTTGATACTGGCCCAATAGGGCAGCACGCCGACTGCATCGAAGTAATGCAAGTCGGTCACCACAAACCCGGCTTGCTCAGCGACCTGTCGCAACGCTTGCTTTTGGTACCGCCGAAAGTGCCCGGTCTTGGCGTCGAGGCTGCCGTACAGGCGAGGCAGCGCTGGGACGATGATTCCGATATGTCCGCCGGGCCGAAGTAGCGATGCCGCTCGTTGCAGCTCGCCAACGTGATCTTCGATGTGTTCTAGTACGTTCACATACAATACCGAATCGAACTGGCGTTGATGCTCTAACTCGTGCGTTGACAACGTTGCGGTTTCCACGCGACTTCCTGCAACCCGCTCATTCAACAGTGCAAACAACGCAGGATCTGGCTCGATCGACATGATGTGCGCCTTTGGATACGTTTCAGCTAGCGCACGCGTCATTGTGCCGATACCAGCACCCACTTCCAAGACGTCGACACCTATCGCAGGACGCAGCATTGACGCCATCCACCGGTGGAATCGGACGGACTTACTGAGTGCGTGCAGTTCTTGCCCACCGGCATACGTGCTTCCAGCTTGGTCGCCTTGCCCGGCAAACGCGACCGAACGTTGTGACCACTTCGTTTGATCCTGCCGATACGACTGAGCAAGGGGGCTAGTTCGGCGTCGGACCTGTTGCACTTGGCGTAGATGCGAAAGACCCGATGCGGGCTGAGCCTCGACGGGCAACTCAGTGGACTGTGTCGATGACATCGCAACGATCGCCACATCGAACCCGTGAGCCTTGGTCAACGCCGTCAGCGCAACTGACGTGGACAATGACGATCCGTCCACCGACGATGACACAAACATCTCTGCCGCTGCTCGACTGAACGCAGCAGCGATCATTCCCGTCGGCATCCCCGCAGCCAAGACCCGGTCTTTGGTCGTAACGGACTTCCCAGTCATCACGGTCAGCGCTGCCCGGCTGTTCGCATGAGCTTCAAGTACCTGTGGTGATGTGGTGGAGTCACCTAGCACCAGCACCTGCACATCTTGATCGTCGTCTAACGCCCGACGAAGGGCAGCGACAAATTGCGCTTCGGTTGAGAGCTGTCGAGCATCTCCGACCACCGCCGTTGCGGCGCCAGGCGTCACCACTTATCCCTTAAACAAGCGGTAATTACGATTGCGCGCTTCGGGCAGCGAATCTGGCCCAAACGTAGCGCCCTGGCCAGACTCGACCAGTTCATCAATCAAGTGTTTGGGGGTCGCCTGATCATCGAGGTCGTACACGACCTGCGTGCGCTTGTCCCCAAGATAACGAAAGTGTTCAAAACGTGAAGGCCGATTCGACATAACACCGAGATCTTACCTATGAATGCAGCCGTTTCAGGAGACGAGCAAACTCTGAGGCCCGCTGGGAAAGAACCTGAGGATCGACTTTTTCGATTAGTTGCATCCGATCGCCCTTTGACTGATTCGTAGGCAGGCACTCCGCAACAACCTTTTCCGCCTCCGCCTTGGAGATTGATTCAACATTTCCGTTGACTCTGATCCGTACCAGAACAGCGGTCCGGAAGTTATTCGGGCTAACACATTCCATGTCCGCAATCAACCAATTCTCCATCGTTTCGATCATCAGGAAGACGTCCTGCTTCTTCGCCTCCATCAAGGCCGCACGGGCGGCGTCGATGTCTTTTCGTTCGAAGAGATGCTGAACCGGGTCGGGATCGAGAAGTGCACATTCTGAGTCCATCAACAAAACAGGATCCGCATCAGGGGAATCACAGAACAGCTTGATTGCCTTAGACCTTGATCCACCAAGTTTGATGCTTGGGCTTCGCTTGTTGTCTGGATCCTTCAAGAGTTTGGAAAAACCTTGCCGCCGACGGTCTCCTGGCCCTGAGCCACCTTCGATGTAAACCGTCGATGATGGTGGCTTTGGTTGTTTCACCACCGATTTCCCCCAAGAAGTCCGGAGGTCCACAGCTCGCTCAGCGGCGTCGAATGTCCTTCAGATTCTTCACTAATGGACCTTCTCAAGGCGTCAACGTCGGGCACGTAGACCGTGTTTCCCGCAGCTTCTTGCTCCAACGCAACAATACTCAGCGAACCTACTTTTGCCCCATCATCCAATCGATCAAGGAGGTCTTTCGAGTGCGTGAACACCAACACTTGTTTCGATTTTCCGGTGGCCACCAGCAGGTCAGCCAACGATCCGATCAGATCTGGATGAAGCCCCAATTCGGGTTCGTCGAAAACCAGCAGCGAGGCTGCTCCAAATGTCGCCGCAACGATTTGCGCCCAGCGAAGCGATCCATCGGACAGCCCCGCAACAGGAAGGTTCCTTCCGTCGTGTCGATAACGCAGCGCTCCTGCTTCGACTGTCAACTTCGGCTCCCCATCCATCACTTCACTAAACCGCTCGTCGAACTTCTCTGCCTGCCCCGACTCGCTGAGTCCGCGCAAGACCGGAGCAAGATTCGCTCCATCGTGATCGAGAAATGTGTGGCTCGCCTTATCTCGGACGATGCCATCGCTCGCTACGAAGTCCCAAGCAGAAAAGCAACGTATGCCCTCCAGGGTTCGTAGTGTTCGTGCTGCCTCAGGATGGAGTGATTCTGATGCCAGCGTCGGAAGCAATCCCCCACCCAGAACAACCGGACTGTGAATCACCGCGAAACGTGCGGTCCCGGGTCCTCCGTCGAGTGTCTGAACGAACTCACATCGGCGTGATGCTTGCTGCTTCCACAGTAGGAGTTTCTCTCCGACCGTCAGTATCTCTTCTGAGACGAACGCTTTCGCCGAGGTATCTTCACTCAAATCAATCTGGTACGTCACAGAATCTGCGTGCCCGTCAGTCAGATCTACCGAGATCTTCGTTGGGATCGAGTCATCGGTTGGCACGTGTTTCCATGTGTCGCGTTGGACAAAGAGTTCGTTGGATCCGGCCAAGTTTCGAAGCGCCGAGAGAGCCTTACGAATAGAAGATTTTCCGGATCCGTTTTCTCCGATTGCCACGGTGAGTTCGTTGTTTAGCTCGATTTTCTGTTTTACACCGAACCCAAACAAGCCTTCAAAACTGAGTGATCGAATCGCCATCGTCGAGTCTGTCGACGAATCCAAAGTTGGAACAACTAACGAATAGTCACGCTCCACTGGTGCTGCGCTCTGGAGCACCTGCTGGCTTTCTTCCTCGGTGATCCTCACCTCCAACAGAAAGTCATCGGTTCGTGGAAACTTTCCCGTTGCGATCAATCCGCCCACGTGATGACCGAGAGCCGCTACGACGCGACGCCCAAGTTCACTGGTAGGGAGATCATTGAGACCTTGGTAAACCACCGTTTGCCGATCAACCGCAAAGTTGATGCTCCCGACAAACTTGCCATTTCGCAATACCGCACAATTCCAAACATTTACATCTCGATACGGATCAGCCCGTTCGGTAAACTCCCCCAAAGACCAAGTCATCGTTGCTCCGCTCCGCCCGGGGCACTGCGCTTTCCTGATCGTGTGAGCCCCAAGTGTTGTTTGTTCAGCACGACCGCATCGTATCGGTCGGTCGGGCCCGAAAACAGCACAAAGGCCGCTCCCGAGGGAACGGCCTTTGCTTTCGTCACTGAGATAACGACAAGGCGGTAGATCCGGACGGGACGATTTCCCGGAACCTTTGTCGTTTGGTGGACTGGCGTGGATTCCGCCAGGGGTCAGCTGCCGCTAGCGGCCAGCCACCTCCAGAGTCCCAAATTGCATATCGTGAATGTGGACCACCTCCTTTCTCTGGTGATCCCACTCTCGCGCCACTTCGCCACCCCAGGCAAGTGATTTTTCGTGTTCTTTTGTTGTGGGTTAACGGGCCTCGTTGGCTTGCGGCCCGACGGCGCCGATGGACTCTAGGTACGACAGTTCCGCCTGGAGCACCAACCGCACATCCGACCCACTGAGCTCCGCCAGTTCAGCAGCGGCGCGGCGGGCAATCCGCTCGTCACGATCTTCCGACACGACCACAAGATCGTTGACCACGTGCTGCGGCCCCCGGACAATCATTGATTCACTTGATAGTCCGTATGCATCGTGATCTTCTCTGGACATATCAAGTATTCGCCGGACATCCCAAAAGCTGACTCGGGCCGAAACCTCTTCGGGAAGCAAGTCGGCTACAAACGCAACCGCTTCCTCGACGATGTACACCGGTACCGGCGAAAACGAATCAAGCCGACGCGCTTCGCGGCCAATGGTGACTGCGGCAATCACAAAGGAAATAAGTGCACAGATAATGCCGGTAACGATGGGATTCATGGGCTATTCAGCAAAGAGAGCGTCGACGTATTCGTCGGGATCAAACGGCACCAGATCATTCATCTGTTCACCAAGACCAACCAACTTAATGGGAATACCCAATTTGGTTTGAATCGCAAATGCGATGCCACCCTTGGCCGTGCCGTCCAACTTCGTGAGCACCACACCGGTGATATCGGCAGCACCACGAAACTGCTCTGCCTGGCTGAGTCCGTTTTGGCCGGTGGTCGCATCGAGCACCAATAGGGTCTCGGTGACACGGCCCGGCTCCTTGTCGGCAACACGGCGAATTTTGCCCAGTTCTTCCATCAAGTTGGTCTTCGTTTGCAATCGGCCCGCAGTGTCGGCAAGCACTAGCTCGATGTTTTTGGCAGCCGCCTTTTCGACACCGGTGTAGATAACAGAAGCAGGATCGGCCCCTTCGGAACCTCGAACGATTTCGGCTCCGGTGCGCTCGGCCCACATCGTGAGTTGCTCAGCGGCGGCAGCGCGAAACGTATCTCCAGCAGCCATCAGGACGGTTCGGCCGTTACCCATCTGCTGCTTGGCAACCTTGCCGATCGTGGTGGTCTTACCCACTCCGTTCACCCCAACAAACAGCCAGACGTTGGTGACGCCAGGATCAAAACGAAGCGAACGATCGCCGGGTGCCAATCGCTTCTTCAAATCGGTGCGCAATGCATCCATGAGCGCTTCGGGCGTCTTGATTGCTTCTGACTTCACACGAGACTTCAAATCGTCCAGCACTTCGGTGGTGGCGAGCGGACCAACGTCAGCAACGATCAGTGCCTCTTCCAGGTCATCCCACGTGGTCTGGTCGATGGTGGATCGACCCATTACCCCGCCGAAGTAGCCGCCCAACGCTCCACGTGCCTTACCAAGACGGTCACGAAACCTCGGGGCCGCTGGTTCAACTGGTGGTTCAACTGGTGGTTTAACTGCGGCAGGAGCAACCTCAGCAGCAACGGTCTCGGTAGGTGCGGCCTCAGTACGGACAGGGTCGGCGGGTTTCGACTCGGCCACCGGCACTCGCTCGACCGGCCGATCCAGCGAAGGGGGCTCGGCCGGGACACCAGGGACCGATCGGCGCCCTTTGGTGGCCAGGAAGGCACCGCCGCCAATCAACACAAGAGCGAGTACCGCCAGCAACACAATCAACAAAGGCTCCATACGCTCAGCCTACCTAGTCCAACTCCCCTCAACATCTGGCCCGAACGAGCCGAGAGATCATCCATGTTGGGTACTCGTCAGGAGCGCTCAGGACGTGCCCTATCTATGTCCAACACATCAGTGTGCACCGAAGGGCCGGCCGGCATGACGCCAGACCGACACGCCGACGTTGACCTTGAGTCCATCTATCGAGACCATTACGCCCGCTTTGTTCGTTTGGCTTACTCCTTAGTGGGCCGCCGGGACGTCGCCGAGGAACTCGTACAGGAAGCGTTCATCCAAGCGAACCAGAAATGGGGTTCCATCAGCCAGTACCACGATCCCACGGGCTGGGTGCGTCGGGTTCTCGTAAATCGTTGCACCGACACGTTGCGACGTAGCGGAACCGAACGACGCGCTCTGGTCCGAGTTGGCTCAGACACGGATCGACGCACGGTCACTGCCGATCGGTCGCCATCACCCGACGATCCACTGTGGGCGGCAGTGAGGTCACTACCCGATCAACAGGCCGCTGTCATTGCGCTGGTCTACATCGAAGATCTTGACATCAGTGAAGTCGCAAGCGCGCTTACTATCTCTGAACACACAGCACGAACTCATTTACAACGAGCGAAGGCCCGCCTTGCCGGACTGCTCATCGATCAAGCTCCATCAACGGCTCACTCGAAGGAACTGTCATGAACGACACAACCACTCTTCACTTGTCGGCCGAGGACGACGCACGAATCGAAGCACTACTTCGAGTTGCGTCAGCTCGTCTGCACACCTCCATGGACATCGAGGTTCCTGCAGTGTTGCCATGGGACTTCCCCATCGAGATTGCCGCGGCCAACCCTGAGGCACTCGTTGCGCCTCGCACCGCTCCATCGTCGACCAATTCATCGACTGCTCCTGCAAAACAGTCTCGAAAGCAACCGTGGTTGATGAGGGGATACGGACCCCTAGCTGTCGCCGCCAGCATGACGATCGTCATTGGTGGTATCGGCGCAACAAGCCTTTTGGGCAACAAGGTGAGTACCACTTTTGAGAGCATCTCGAACACCTTGCCGGATGGTGACTACCAATCACCTGTCGCTCCACTGGTGACCTCCGAGAATGAATCAGTCGTCGAGGAACCAGGCCAAGTATCTCCATCATCTGATAGTCCCAGCTCACCTATGATTACCGCCTCGATTGCTCAAGACATCATTTACACCGCAACACTGGCCGCCGAATCATCAGATGTCGATGGCGCAGCAAATCAGATTCGCATCGATACGACAGCTGCTGGCGGAATGGTGTTTGCCGACACTCGTTCAAACGGCACAGCGTCGTTGACGCTTAAAGTTCCACCGCAACAATTCGACGAACTGCTGGGAGTGGTTTCAACAAGGGCCAAAGTAACCAGCCGGACCATGCAAGCAAGCGACGTAACCGCAGATGGAGTCGATCTCCAGGCACGGCTCTCTGCAGCAACCACCTCACGCGACCGCGTCGCAGCGCTACTCGCCGAAGCGACGAATCTTCAGAACGTCGTCTCGTTGGAAGGAGAGCTTCGGACACGAGAGATGGAGGTTGAGCAAATCAGTGGCCAGTTGCGTGTGCTTCGCTCGCAAGTAGCAATGGGGACCTTGTCGATCCAATTGGCCGAACCAGTTGCACGTGAAGCCGTTCCACCAACGATCGTGGCGGTGGGTCGAACGACTCCAAAAACTGCTCTGGCAGCTGGATGGAACGCAGCTACGACCGGGCTCGAATGGATGCTGATTGTGGGCGCCGCCGGACTACCGTTCGCACCGGTCGGCGTAGTTGCTTGGGGTGTGAGAGTTGTTGTTGGTCGGCGACGGTGTTAGACGCACACAAAAACCAACAAAAAA
>JANMEI010000657.1:0-7257 GCA_031376865.1 Acidimicrobiia bacterium
CAGCGACTCAACACCGACGGTTCCGTTGAAGTGATCTTGGACGGATTAACCATCCCAAACGAGATGGGTTGGACTGCCGACGGATCAACGATGTACTTCATCGACTCAACCTGGAACCGGATTGATCGGTTCGAATTGGAGCCAGGTACCGGCAACATACTGGGTCGCGAGGTGTTCGTCGATCTTGGCGACGTTGAAGGATCGCCCGACGGCATGTGTATGGATGCCGACGACCATGTGTGGGTTGCCATGTGGGGAGGCTCACAGGTTTGTCGAATCCGTCCCGATGGCCAACTTGATCGCATCGTTGAGATCCCGGCTTCGCAGGTAGCCAGCATTTGTTTTGGTGGCGATGACTACCGACAGGCATTCGTCACCACCGCTGCTCATCAACTTGATCCGGGGCAAGCTGCAGCGGAAGGTGCCGGTCATGTGTACACATTCGATGTACCCACTCCTGGTCTTGCCCCGCATCGAGCGGCCCCGCTTTGAGCGACCTTATTGCCATTTTCGGTCGCCTCGTTAGTCGGAATACGGTGTGGCTGGCGGCAACACCCAGGTAGACAAACTAAGCAGGGACGTTCTTCGTTTCCTCTGCACACTTACTACGCGTTTCCTTACCCGTGGCAGTCTGAGTAGTAACGCACCACCGACAAGAACAGTCGCAGCAATGTTGCCGCCCGGCCCATCGTCTTGTGGAACCAACCACAGGTGAACGACGACGGCCACGGCAGCTATGTAGGCCAATCGATGCAGTTTGCGCCACGCAGCGGCTCCCATCTTTCGTATCGAGCGACGAGAACTGGTGGCGAGTAGCGGAGTGGTGCACGCCACCGCAAAGGTCGCAACGATGGCAAACGGTCGCAACAGCTCACCGATCCGGTGCGATTCGAGAAACATGATGAGGTTTCCGAATCCAGTTGCCGCAAACCCGATCCCAAAAGCACGCCGTTCCCGTCGATACGGTCGCCCCACCAAGTCCGACCACGGAGTGCACCACATCATTGCGACCAAAAGCAGCAGGCCGGGTATTTCGACTGCAGCCAACGCAACCTTCACCGTGTCGTCATGACTTAACGATCCGATGACGAACAGCAACCAAGTGCCAGCAAACGCAAGAGTCGGAGATGCCGCTACGAGGTAGGCAAACCATTGCCCAACACGTCGCCCACGAACTACCCGGAGGAACGGTCGATAGCGAGAACGTAGTCCTAGCAACTGCACGATCATTCAGGACCCACCTTGCCGGGCGACCAGTAGATTCGGGTCGAAATGTGACTCCGGTTCACGCCCGAAGAGCGCAACAACTGCCGTGCCTCCCCTACTAACGATTTCTCACCAACCACGACAAAGTGGATCTGATCGTGAGGTTCGTCCAGGATCTTTGATAGTTCACGGAACAACAAACGACGATCGATAGCAACGTGACACGAGGCTGCGCCCTGGACTCTGATTCCCGGCGAGTCACTCTGCACAAGCAGTGTGCAAACCGGAATCGTTGCAGTGCGAGCTATTCCGGTGAAGAACCCAATCGATGTTTCATCTCCGATGCATACGAGGCGTGAACAGTCGTCGACTTCAGCAGTGCCAAGATCAACTCCCCCATCAACATGACGAATCGATATCCGGTCACCCACCTGGATCGAACGGTGGAAATTCGCAGCGGGACGATCGCCCTCGATGAACGCCACCCAGGCAACTAACCGTTGCCCGTTTGGCAGCAGCGTGAATTCGCTTACGGTAAAGCGCCTCCATCGCCCCAATGGATTACGCCGCTGACCGTCAACTGCCACTGCTATGTGTGCACCGGTTGTTGTGTTGTGAAGCGGCGCGGTATCAACGTCATTGAGAGCAACCCGAACGGTCAATAGGTTGGGAGCGATGGATTCGAGTTTGTGGACTGTTGCTTGCGAGACGGCAAACTTCGACCGGACTTTCGCCAGCACCGAGGCTTCGAACGTCATAGCGGGACCACTTCGTAGTGGATCGCGTAAGCATTTTCAATGCTGGCAACGATCTGAACGATGTCGAAGTACGTTCCCCAGAATTTTGATTCGCGTAACTCTTCAACGATCGCCTGGTAGGCCATCACGTCGGGGGCTTCCCACATCAACACATCGGTTACGTCGGCGGAAAATCCTTCGCTATCGAAGAAGCGCATCGATACCTTCGGGTGCCGTCCCAACATGGGCCGAACCACCTCATCGAGAAATCCGAACCGTTCTTGTGGTGAAAGAGCCAACCACTGGGTAGTGGTTCGAACGTTAATGAAGAACACGTGGTTGAGAACTGGTGCTGTTTGAGAATTTGTCTGAGCCATTGGTTGATATTGCAGGACTCACTCGTTTGCGTCCAGTGCATGTACTTGGCTAGTACTGTTTCGTTTCATGCAAGTGTTTGATCTGAACCTGTTGCCAGCTCTTCACGCCCTGCTGGTCGAAGAGAACGTCACCAACGCGGCGGCCCGTATCAACCTCTCCGTCCCTGCGACCAGTCGTGCGCTCGACCGAGCACGAAAGATGTTTGGCGACCCGCTTCTGGTTCGTCATGGGCGCGGCGTGGTAATGACGCCACGAGCGAAGTTGCTCCTTCCCGAGCTCACCGCCGTCCTACAACAAATAGACGAACTCATAGATCAGCCTGGCACCTTCGACCCATTGCGGATCACCCGAACGTTCACCGTTCGCGCAAACGAAGCGGTCATCTCCGCCGCAGGTGCTCGGCTAGCAGATATCTTTGCGTTGGAAGCTCCCTCTGCGCACATTCGATATCAGATCGAATCGTCAAACGACGTCGCAGCACTTCGCGATGGAGACATTGATCTTGCTGTTGGTTCATACAGCGATCTCACATCGGATCTGGTGACCGAGGATCTCTTGGTGGAACACCTCGTCGGAGTTGTACGCGCCAACCGCAGCCAACTGCCACCGAAGCAGAAAACCATGACCCTGCGCCGATATGCAGCCCTTGATCATATTGATGTGTCGCGCCACGGACGCAGGCGTTCGTTCATCGATCGGGAACTCGATCTTCATGGACTGAAGCGGCGGGTCATCGCTGTGGTCCCATCGTTTGCCACGGCTCTTGCGATGGTGGCCACTTCAGAGGCTACGACGCTTGCGCCTTCACGCCTTGCTTCGATACACCTAGCCACTGGAGCACTCTTGCACTATCAGCCTCCATTTGACATCCCGAACGTGGTGGTGACGTCGGTATGGCATGGTCGTGATACGAACGACGCCGCACATGTTTGGCTCCGAAGTGCCATTCATCGTGCGGCGTCGCAAGTTGATCAATTGAGGTAGACCGGCCGGAGCCGATCGACTGCAGCTTTAGGCCAGATCGAAACGATCCAGGTTCATGACCTTGTTCCATGCGGCGACAAAGTCAGCGACAAACCTTTGCTCGCTGTCAGAGGAGCCGTAAACCTCGGAGATAGCCCGCAGTTGCGAGTTGGATCCGAAGATGAGATCGCAACGGGTTCCGGTCCACTTCACTGCACCGGTCTTGCGGTCTTTTCCTTCAAAGAGATCGGCCGACGCAGCGGTTGGCTTCCACTCAGTGTTGACGTCGAGCACGTTGACGAAGAAATCGTTGGTCAACTTATCTTTGTGCTGAGTGAACACACCATGAGCTGATCCGTCGCCGTTTGCGTTCAACACGCGCAGGCCACCAACCAAAGCAGTCATTTCGGGTGCGCTGAGCGTCAACAGTTGGGCACGATCGACCAACAATGCTTCGGCAGCAAGGGTGTGACCCTTACCAAGATGGTTACGGAAACCATCGGCCTTTGGCTCCAGCGGTGCGAATGATTCAACATCGGTCTGCTCTTGTAGCGCATCGGTTCGACCGGGAATAAACGGAACCGTAACGGTGTGACCCGCATTCTTTGCTGCAGCTTCGATTGCGGCACAGCCACCAAGCACGATCAGATCGGCCATCGAGACCTTCTTCGATCCGCTGTTGAATGCAGTGCGCACACCTTCAAGAACCGTAAGTACACGGCGGAGTTGTGCCGGGTTGTTGGCTTCCCATTCGTTCTGTGGTGCGAGCTGGATGCGCGCACCGTTGGCACCGCCACGCTTGTCGCTGTTGCGGTAGGTGGAAGCCGAGGCCCATGCGGTAGAAACCAACTCAGAGATAGTGAGCCCCGAAGCGAGCAAGCTCGCCTTGAGCGTTGCAATCTCAGCGGTGCCGACCAACGCATGATCGACCGCTGGAATTGGATCCTGCCAGATGAGTACTTCGGCCGGAACCTCAGGGCCAAGATAACGAGCAACAGGGCCCATGTCGCGATGGCACAACTTGAACCAAGCACGAGCAAACGCGTCGGCTAGCTCGGCAGGGTTCTCATGGAATCGACGCGAGATCGGCTCGTAGATTGGATCCATACGCAATGCCATATCTGCGGTGGTCATCATTGGCGCATGAGTGATGGACGAATCATGGGCATCAGGCACAGTGCCCTTAGCTTCGGGGTTTGACGGGGTCCACTGCTGTGCACCAGCGGGGCTCTTTGTGAGAACCCAGTCGTAGCCAAACAACGTGTCGAAGTACGAGTTGTCCCATGCAGTCGGCGTTGGCGTCCATGCACCTTCGATACCGCTGGTGGTGGTGTGTACACCTTTGCCTGAAGCAAAGCTGTTGATCCAACCGAGTCCCATTTGTTCGATAGGTGCACCCTCTGGCTCGGGACCAACCAAGGTTGGATCGCCAGCACCATGTGCTTTTCCAAACGTATGTCCACCTGCAACCAGCGCAACGGTTTCTTCATCGTTCATGGCCATGCGGGCAAACGTCTCGCGAATATCGCGGGCTGATGCCAGCGGGTCTGGATTGCCGTTAGGACCTTCGGGGTTGACGTAGATCAGACCCATTTGCACTGCGCCCAGCGGGTCTGCCAATTCACGATCGCCGCGGTAGCGCTCGTCACCGAGCCACGTGGTTTCAGGTCCCCAGTAGATGTCTTCTTCTGGTGCCCACACGTCTTCACGACCACCGGCGAAGCCGAAGGTTTTGAAGCCCATCGACTCGAGCGCCACGTTGCCAGCCAAGATCATGAGATCGCCCCACGACAGTTTGTTGCCGTACTTCTGCTTGATAGGCAGCAACAACACACGGGCCTTGTCGAGGTTGCCGTTATCAGGCCAGCTGTTGAGCGGGGCAAATCGCTGTGTTCCATTGCCGCCGCCACCGCGTCCGTCTTCGGTGCGATAGGTACCGGCACTGTGCCACGTCATACGGATGAAGAACGGGCCGTAATGACCGTAATCAGCTGGCCACCATTCTTGCGAGTCCGTCATCAGCGCGGTGAGGTCTTTTTTCACTGCAGGAAGGTCGAGCGTCTTGAACGCAGCTGCGTAATCAAAATCGTCGCCCAGTGGGTTGGACTTTGGTGAGTTTTGATGCAGCATTTTGAGGTTCAACTGGTTGGGCCACCAGTGCTCGTTTGCTGTCGAGCCGACCGCGGTGTGGCCGGAATTCGGACCGGACATAACTGGGCACTTCCCAGCAGTAGTTGCAAGTTGATCGGTCATAATGCTCCTTCAAGGTTGATTGGGGTGTTTGTAGGTGTTGCAGTTTTGGGTGTTGCTGAGTCGTGCTGGCATGAGGGGCAAATGCCCCAGTAGATAACTTCGGCTTCGTCAATATCGAAACCGTGTGAGTCTTTCGGGGTGAGGCAAGGTGCTTCGCCCACCGCGCAATCGACGTCGAACGTTGCACCGCAGCTGCGGCAAATCAAATTGTGATGATTGTCTCCGACACGGGTTTCATAGCGCGCCGCCGCTCCTGGAGTTTGGATGCGGCGAAGGAGCGAATTGTCGACCAACACGGCTAACGAGTCGTACACGGCTTGCCGCGAAATCGTGCCAATAACGACGCGAACATCGTCGGCAAGTTCGTCAGCCGTGGCGTGAGGACGTCCTGCCACGGCAGACAGGATGGCAAGACGTTGCGCAGTGACTTGTACTCCGTGGGTACGGAGCAGTTGAGTGTGGTCGGACCGTACATCCATGACAAACATCTAACGACATATTCTGGACAGAGTCAAGTTTAAGATTTGATCTACGTCACACCACACTTGCGTAAACGGTAAAAATCACAGGCCCAGGGGTACCGTTTACGTTGTCCTACCGCGCGGAACTTCTGCACATCGTTGAATCGCCCAACAGGCGGTAGCGATGATCCCGTTGCGGATCACACGCGACGAAATGCCGGACGTCATGGTCGATGCATCATGGAGGTCTTCTCAGCATCATGGAGGTCTTCTCAGCATCATGGGTATCGCTTTGCTTGCTGCGGCAATGCATGAATAATCGGTGAAACGTCGATCAATGTTTCTTGAACGATACGCGCTTGACGAATCCGATGAACAGGCAGATGATAAGTACAGATGTACACCTCGCACATCGCAGCAAGGGGGCCCGTTTTGCACCCATGTTTTTTCAGCTGAATCTGCTGATTCGTTGTCTTCGTTGAGGCCGCGACTCACGCCACGCACGTTCTCCACCCAGAAGAGCGCCGTTTCGCATCAATAGCTGCGAGGCCTCAATTCGAGAGCGCCACGACGAGAGTCCACGTCGCAGACGAAACCGGAGCCTACGCGCTCCTGGTACGCAAGAGCCCTGGCACTCATTGGAGGTGCCGGGGCTCTCGTGCTTTCTATGTTCACATACTTATTCATGTCAGTTCGAGGTGAATCGCGGTACAGCGGTTTCATTTTAGTTGCGGGGTGGTAACGGTTTTGCGCGTATTGAATCACTTCTCAGAAAGTTGTTGCACTTTCAACGATTCACTTCGTACTCTCACTTTGCACCAAGTCAACGTCCGACCGCATACCAGGCGACGATGAATATCTTCACTGCCCAACGCTTCCAGACCCCCGGAGAAACGTATGACAACGAAGTACTTGCAATTTCGGAACCATTTCCGATTCCGCTCAACCCAACGCTTCCGAGGGTCGGCGTCAACGACCGGACGAATCGCAATCATCATTGCCGTCTCCTCGTGGGCCGGCGTGAAGTTGGTACAACCAGCCGCTGCCGTTGGCTCGGCGCACAACATGCAAACGGCAGCTGGTGTGATCTTGCCGGCACCGGCAGTCGGCTTGAACTACGGCGCCACCAAACCGGAATCGGTTCCGATTGAGCGCCCGAGCCCTGACGGAACTGGCAACTTCCGAACCGATTGCAAGTTCTCACACATGAACTACGACGACCCCATCGTGTATCCGGGGCAA
Organism: Acidimicrobiia bacterium; assembly: GCA_031376865.1. Classification (GTDB taxonomy): domain Bacteria; phylum Actinomycetota; class Acidimicrobiia; order Acidimicrobiales; family JANYDT01; genus JANNBN01. The sequence continues at coordinate 7,241 of JANMEI010000657.1, forward strand.
CCAGGCGCGGCCCATCT
>JANMEI010000704.1:0-2983 GCA_031376865.1 Acidimicrobiia bacterium
GGTAACGCCAACGCCTTCAGCCTTAGCATCGACTGCGAAGATCGACGTGCCGCTATTGGACTTGGCTGCAACCAACATCAGATCAGCGTTCTGTCCGTCGATGACGAACATCTTCTCGCCGGTGATCTTCCATGCGTCGCCCGACTTGGTAGCAGTTGCAGTAATGCCATCGTCTGTCCACTTACCATTAGCTTCGGTGAATGCCACCGTTGCGATCGTCGAGCCTGCGGCGATGCCCGGCAGATGAGCGGTCTTTGCTGCAGCGTCTCCAGAGGCCATCAACAAGTTGGCAGCGAGCGCGACAGTCGAGAAGAACGGAGCGCAGAGCAATGTGCGACCCATTTCTTCGAGCACGATGCCGAGTTCAACAAAGGAATAGCCGGAGCCACCGAATTCTTCGGGAATGGCAAGACCCTGCAAGCCCAGTTGCTCACCCATCTGCTTCCAAACATTTGGATCAAAGCCGCTGTCGGTTTCCATCAATCGACGGACCTCGGTGACGGGTGACTTCTCGTCAAGAAATCGGCGTACGGACTTACGGAGCTCGTCTTGCTCCTCGGAAAAGGCGAAGTTCACTTGTGGGACTCCCAGATTTTAAGGCGGATACAAACGAACACGGTTGTGCTCGCTGCAGCAGTCAAGACGCGTTTTCCTACCGAAACCAAACCAGCAGCTAGAATTTCTCACAGTATGAACGGGTTGTCTCACATTATGAGATTCGAAGTCCTGGGAGCCGTGACGGACCGGATTCCGCTGTGGATTGTTGCCACCCTTATTGCGGCAGCGCTTCAGGTGTGGCGAACTGCATTGCAACAAAAGCTGCGTGGAGTGTTGACGCCAAACGGCGCTGGTTTCGTTCGGTATGCATTCGGCGCTCCGTGGTCGGTGGCCGCCGTGGGGTTGATCGTGCTCAGCGGGCGATCGCTCCCTCGACCCGGTTTGCACTTCTTGTGGGCGGTAGCTCTGGGCGGGGTTGCACAAATTATTGGTACCAACTTCTTGATTCGGGCCTTTGGTTTGCGTGATTTCGCGATCGGTACTGCGTATTCAAAGACGGAGGCCTTGCAGACGGCGTTGATCTCAGTCGTATTCCTAGGCGAGGTGCTTCCCTGGCGGGGGTGGGTCGGAGTGTTGCTATCGCTTGCCGGTGTCATCGTTCTGGCCATCAAAGGCGACCTCGGCAAAGTCAAAACCATTGCCAGTGCTGCAGGCGATAAAGCGATGTGGGCGGGCATCGCCGCTGGAGCGGGGTTTGCGGTTGCTGCGGTGTGCATTAGGTCTGCTTCGAAGAGTCTCGGGGTTGATCAGCCGGTAGTACGCGCGCTGATGACCCTCGCGGTGATGAATACCATTCAGCTTGTGGTCAATGGAACCTGGTTGGGTTTCGCGAACCGCAGCGAGTTTGGGGCTATCGGCCGAGCGTGGAAATCATCCGCCCTTGTCGGGTTTTTGTCGGTTGCGGGGTCCGCCGGTTGGGCGATTGGCATGACCTTGCAAGAGGCAGCGGTTGTGCGCACCGTTGGTCAAATCGATTTGGTGTTTGCCTTCATCATTGCCAAGTTCTTCTTCAAAGAGCCACGCCAACGCAGCGAGTACATCGGCAGTGCCTTGGTCGTTGCTGGCGTGGCACTGGTCCTACTGCGCTAGGTCGCGCTTGCCGCCGGCAGCGGCGGCGTACTAGTTGGCAAAGTCGCTCTCCGAGCGACTTTGCCAACTACTTCGATGCCGAAATCGCAAGTGCGTTCAGCGTCGCTTCCATGTTTGCCCTGTTATGAGACGAGCGATCAACAACGCCGGTTGATCGCTTGCCAATCCACTTCGCAAGGCCACCGCGCTGATCGGTCCACGAGTGAGTGACCCGACAACTTGAATCTGTCAGTTGCTCAATTTGATATGTCCACGTTGCAACCTTGACTGGTCCCACCACAACCCGGAACGCAAATGAGGTGGGCGACACCATCTCTGTCACAATCGAAGTTGTCTTCCAACTCGTTTTCTCGTTTCCATTCGTACCAGAGAACCGAGCACCTACTGCCGGGCCGGACGCACCCTTGATCCACGACCCGCCCCGAGCCTCGGGTGACCACTCGCCCATTCGTTCAAGATGGCTGACGAGATCGAAGACCGTATCGACTGACGCATTTATCTCTTTGGAAACGGTTACGGAGTCGGACATAGCGGTGACCATAGCGGTGACCATAGCCGTGACAATGCCGGCGAGTTTGTGGGCAAAGTCGCTCTGAGAGCGACTTTGCCAACTATTTGCGAGGTTGCACCGGGTTCACTGACACACCCCTCAGCCATACTGAGCACCTGCCGCTTCCCCCGCGTCCTGATCGATTTCTGTACCGGAGGTATGCCATGCGGCAATCTCAATCCACGTTTCATATCGACGCGCTGCTGCGCCGAATCGCACACCGCCAGTTGGGTCTCATCACCGTCAAGCAAGCTGCGGCGTTGGGCGTTGACAAACACGCTCTTGCAAGACGCCGAACGTCGGGGGCCCTTGTGCCGATGTTCGCCGATGTCATGCGACTTGGGGCGGTGCTTCCATCCCAACCACAGCGAATTCTGGCGGCGTCGTTGGCTGTGCCCGGATCAGTTGTCGCTGGGGTCTCGGCCGCTGTCATCCATCAAATGCCTGTACCAAAGGCCCTGTTGAAGACCGAGAGCAAAGCGGTGTTGAGTGTCTCGAGCCACACCGTCATCACACTCGTAGGTATCCAAACAATCCGTCATACCGTTCTGCTGCCGAGCAAACCCTGGATGACTCGTTCGCTGGCAACGCCTGCAGCATCGCTCGTTCTGTTGCCGCGGTCTCTCGGAGCGACCGCCGTTGAACGCTGCTTGGATCATTGCCTGGCGCATCGACTCGTCACGGTTACCTCCGTTCTGAACTTGATTCAGAGAGTCCCGGTGCGATCGCTTACGGGCCGTCGACTACTGCTTGAGTTGCTCGCAGATCGAGCCGGAGGAATTGGAT
>JANMEI010000711.1:0-2009 GCA_031376865.1 Acidimicrobiia bacterium
GTCTTCCTGGGTGAGTGGGAGGGCGGCATGACCAGGGTCCACGCTGCCAATGGAGATCCCCGTTGGTTGCAAGCAATCGAGGAAGGGGAGTGGGGTCACATCCCGGGAGCTGAAACCACCGCGCAGTTGACCGAGCGATGCATGGGTGGTTTGCACCGCATCGAAGCAGCCAACGTCGGCAAACGGGTGGTGTGCATCGTGCATGGTGGGGTCATTGCGGCCGTGCTGGGGCATATTGCTGGAACACGACAAGCATTCCAAGGTGCTGAGAACACCTCAATCAACCATGTGATCGCCAGCGACGGCCGCTGGAGGGTGCGCTCCTATAACGATGTGGCCCATCTGGGTGGTTTCACGCCTTCGCTGTATCGCTGACTACGGTTGTCAGCCCCGTGTCTCTTTCTTCACTTCTCGACCTGCTTGACGATGATCCAGCGCTAGCCGACGTTGTTGGACTGCGCAATGCACTGCTGGCAGTAGCCGACCCAGCTCGTGCATTCATCCTGGCGGGGCTGGCTCGGGTCAGCGGGCGTCGACCCCTGGTGGTGCTGACCCCCACATCCAACGATGCCGAACGGCTGGCCCATGATCTGCGCGCATATCTTGGTGACGACCGGGTTGATGTCTTCCCGGCTTGGGAGACCCTTCCTTTTGAACGGGTCAGCCCCAGTGTGGAAACAATGGGGCGTCGGCTGCGCACCATGTGGCATCTACGTTCGGTCGGGTCCGAACACGACGAATGCCCTGACGTGTTGGTGATGCCAATCAAATCCGCATTACAGCGCCTCGGCCCCCACGTCGAAGACACCGCCCCGGTCACCGTGGTGCAGGGCACCACGGTTGATCAAGAAGATCTGGTCAAGACGTTGGTGGGTCTTGGGTATCGGCGTGAGTATCAGGTCGAGCATCGCGGTGAACTTGCCGTGCGAGGCTCAATCGTTGACGTGTTTCCCAGCACCGGCGATGCTCCGGTGCGTATTGACCTGTGGGGCGATGAAGTTGACCGGCTCAGTACGTTCAGCATTCAAGACCAGCGGTCGCTCGAAGATCTCAACAGCATCGATCTCTTCGGCTGTCGCGAACTTCGACCGACCGACGATGTTCGTCTGCGCGCTGAGGGATTGCTTACTACCGAACAATGGGGTGCAACTCAGTGGGAACGGATGGTGCAGGGCAGCACCTGGGATGGCATGGAGTCGTGGCTGCCGTGGCTCAGCGAAGACGAGCATCTGGTTGCTGACCTGATTCCGTCTGATGCACTGGTGGTGTTGCTCGAACCGCGTCGCATGCGTGACCGCGCCGCTGAGTTACTCGATGAGGAAGCAGCACTTGCTGGATCGCTTGCCCGCACCTGGGGTGCGGTGACGCCGGAAGGTGTGCCGACCGGTTCGGGTCCCTTCCCGAAGCTGCATTTGGATTTCGACAGGTTGCTGGCTCACACCACCGCGCCAGCCTGGTCGATGACCGCCGCCCCCGAAGGGCCGCAAACCACCGTCGTGCAAGCAATGGGATGGAGCCCCGTGCAAGGCGATTCGTTTGCGTTGATCACGCAGATTCGCGGCCTGCTCATGGATGGCTACCGCATTGTCCTGGCGGCCGACGGTGAAGGATCTGCTGATCGATTACAGGTGGTGTTGCGCGAGGCCAGCATCGCCGCCGACGTGCTGCCAAAGGGTTACGAAGCTGACATGAGTGCAGCGCAAGCCCAGCGCAGTCGCTTGCAGATCGTGGTGCAACCGGTCGAGCGTGGCTTCATCCTGCCCGGCGTGAAGTTGGCCGTCTTGGCTGAAACAGACTTCACCGGACGGCGTCGCGCGCATCGCAAAGCCCGTGCTCGAAAACGCGAAGCCCAGGTGTTCTTCGATGATCTGAAGCCAGGCAGCTTCATCGTCCACCACGTGCATGGTGTTGGAAAATTTGAAGGGATGGTGAAGCGCAAAATTGGCGGTGTCGATCGCGATTATTTACTGCTCAGCTATCGCGGTGACGACAAGCTCTACGTCCCATCC
>JANMEI010000783.1:0-9257 GCA_031376865.1 Acidimicrobiia bacterium
GGTCGGTCGGCGCCAAGGGCCGCCCAGAAACCGTTGACGCTGCTGGTATTGACGATATGGCCCCACGGCGCCGCCATCAGCATCGGCATAAACGAACGGCAACCGTTATACACGCCAGCCCAGCAAATGTTGAACGTTCGCTCCCACGCAGGCTGCGGATCGGTCACGAAACTGCCAGCACCGCCAATTCCTGCGTTGTTGAAGAGAAGATTGACATGATCTGTTTGCATACGATCATGCACGTGCGCAGCAAACACATCCATCGCAGCGGCGTCCGAGACATCAGCAACAAATGACTCGACCAGAGATGTATCCGCACACAACGATTCGGTTTCGGTCATCGCCGATTCGGACACGTCGCACATCGCAACCCTCGCCCCAGCCGCAACCAATTGCACCACTAGCTGACGGCCCATCCCGGTGCCTCCGCCTGTCACAACAGCGACTGAACCGGAATAGGGACGGGTTTCGACGATTGACATCTCCTGAAGCTATCCGTGTGAACGATCCCGTGTCAGATCGAACGCGCCAACCACCTCACCATCTTCTTCTTCGCCCGTCAGCACGAATCCAAAGTTGAGATACAACGGCTCGGGACTACCTATTCCAGGCTTCCAGCTCGCCAAGAACTTATCGTGCCCCTGCATCCGATATTGCGCCGTCAGCAGTTTGAGTACCCGTGTGCCAATCCCGCGCCGCTGATGCATCCGATCGATCAACAACCGCCACAGAAACGGGTGCGGAAGCGTGGGGGTGGAAGCAGCCACCATCACGAACCCGACAATCGTTCCATCTGCCACAACGGCGCGGAACCACGGAACGATTACTCCCCCATCGTCGTCAACGTCGGGAACAAGCGCATCAGCCGCCGACTTTCCCATGGTCGAGACAAACCGCTGTTGCGAGAAATGAGTCTGGAGGCCAAACACTGCCACATGATTCTGGGGAGTGACTTCAACGAATTCTACCTTCGCTGGATGATGGCGAGGCCGACTGTTCCACGCCTCCCAATCACTGCGTAACAATCCGAATTGAGGATCGTCTGTACACACATCGTCAACCCAGTAGGCCTGTCGCGCCGTTCCTTCGTAGAGGAAACCAAGTTGTTCCAACACCATCATCGACGCAATGTTTTCGGGATGTAGCGATGCGTGAATTCGTTGCACGTTGAGTTCAGCAAAGAGTTGTTCGATCACCCACCGAGCGGCACCTACCGCAATCCCGCGGCGGCGATGGCTTAACGCAACGTTGTAACCAAGCTCTGCGCTGCGGCCATCCCATTCGAGGCGCACCGCAACATCACCGATCAACGAGTCAGTAGTTGGATCAGCAATTGCGAACGAGAACCACTGACCATCAACAGGACCACCCATGGCCACGAACTCATCAATGGACTGTTCGGCTTTGTCACGTGGGTATGGCGCTGTCCAACTTTGATACTGAACCGTCGATGGATCGCTTCGGTAGGCAACGTAGGCATCAACATCGTCGGGGGTGAACTGCCGGATGACGAACTGCTGGCGCGCGAACTGATCTGCGGAGAACAGGCTCATGATCCAAGTTAACCAACGGGGTGCCCAACCGGGCCGAATAGGTACCGAAAATAGGTGCCCAAATGGGTGCCCAAATGGGTGAAGGCCTTGCGCTCGACGACGAATCGTCTAGCGGCAAGGCCCTCGAGTCGGTTTGGGTCCACGGAGATCGAGTGTGGAGGCGTTAACCTTCTCTTCGATTCCAATCGTGCCCGTCTGTTCTTGCGAACTGGCGGGCACGTCGCTTTGTCTTTGCGCACGGATTGCTCCAGCACGGTTCGGACTCGTTCTCTCACGTTGGATCCGATCTTGCGACCAGGGTCATTGTGTTCAAACGCACGACCACCGGTCTTTCGACGGATGATCATGTTGTGGACTTGCACCTCGCCAATCGGCTCGTTTCAGCGCTTTCTACAGTGAACCTGGGGACCGAAATCCTTCGCTCTTCTGTGTCTGGCACCGTCGTGTTCGATCGGTTGGAAGCATCATGCGGGAGCACTTTTGCGAGGTCAAGAGGGTTTGCGAAATCCACCGGTTATCCCCCAATAAACTCCGATATCCCCTGTTCAGAGGAGGTTTTCCCCCTGTTATCACCCGGGTTTGACACAGGTTGTACACAGTCACGGCTGCCTGACCTTGATGAGCAGCTTCTTCACCGCAAGGACCGGCAGCAACAACAAGATCAACGCCCCAGCAAGCAAAACAAACGTGAAGATCGACGTTCGGTACAAGGGATACCGACCGTCGTTCCCCGTCACGTGTTCGACAATCCAGGTTGCCGGTGGAAGGTAAGCGAGTGACGCCACCAAGGAATAGACGAACGGCACCACAATCGATCCCACCAAGGTCACGAAGAACAACTTGTGTGGCTGCTCCTTCGCTAGTGCTGCGTCCACCTAAACCCCGGCAACTGGGCTTGCCAACATGGTGTGGACCGATCGACTGAGGCTGAGAAACACGCCGATACCGACCCCGAAGGTGGTAAATCCTCCGTACCTCCCTGCTCGAAGGGTCAACTCGGTTACGCCGTTTTCCGCAGGACTGAGTTTGACGGTCCACGGAAGTTCAATTTCGGTTGTGCCGGCCTTCCACTTCCACTCAAGGGTCTTTCCGGCCATGCTCAAAATAGGGTTGTCGTTCAGCGACTCAATACTCTCGCCGTTGTCGTCGAGCCATCGCTTTCTGCCGAATGCCTTCGCCGTCAGCGTTGCTGATTGCCCAACGTTGCCAGCCAGCGTGGCGTGATGAAATCCTGGCACTGGATTGAGACCATCATAAGGTTGTATGTACACATGAGGAAATCCTTGTGAGTCAAACGTAAACACTTGCGCGTCATCGATCGAAACCTTTCCACCAAAGAACACCTTTCCCATTGACCCAGCAACGCTTGAACCCGTTGCACCAGACCCCACCTCGGCGATGTCCAATACCCGGGCGCCGGCTTTTGCTGCCTCTTCGAGGATTCCATCTCGTTGCCGAACACGAGCCTTCTGTGCTGCCTGAGCAGCTCTTTCGCTATATCCCATCTTCAATCCTTTCGGGTTATCGACCAGAAATCACAATGACTTGGTCTGCTTCGTTGAGAGTCATCACGTCATGCTTTGGATAGTTGAGGCGCACCGCGCCTGATACATCAGTGCGAAGACCCATTGCCGTTTCGTTGCGTTGAATTGCTGCACCGGCAATATCGCCCCAGGTACAGCCGAGGTTCGTGGTGTACCAACTCACGGGGTTGCACATGATCGCTGAACCTTCTGAATCAAACAGATCGTCGAATACTGCTTGGAGCATCGGTTGTTCCGACAGTTGCGCCACCATCAGGGCGACCAACTCGTCGGACACGATGAAGTCATCGGCGCCGGTCGATTGAGCGAGCACCACATTGGCAGGATCAAGAATCTCACCGACAATGCGCGCCGTCGGCGAGAGCCGCCGACGCAAACTGAGCAATGTCAGCAGCGTGCGACTATCGGCCTCGGCAATGTCCAGCCCGTCTCGATAGCCAAGAACGATGACCTGGTCATAGCCTGAAGTATCCAGGGCTGCGGCTGCATCTAGGTTTCCGGCTCTGACGGTCAACTGTGCATGAACGGTAGGAATCGAAACAGGATCGGGAAGTTCGACCACGTCGGGATCGGCAACAACGTCGATGGTGGAGCCAGCCCCCATAAAGTCGTCCAACTCACGGATGACTACTGCACCGAGTTGACCCCAACCCACCATCAGTACTCGTATGGGCTGTGGATCTGCCGGTTGTTGGTTCGCCGTGCCGCCTGTCGGAATGACACCATCGCCATCCCACACGACGGTGTCATCATCAGCCGCGACGACGATGAGTTGATCGGCATCGGTAATCACTCTGTTGGGTGGCGGATTTAGCTGAACAGATCCATCGGGGTTGACAATGCCAATCACGGTGGAAGCGGCAAACCCAAACTGTGCGTTCGCATACGACTTCCCAACAGCCTCGGGAATGGCTTGGATGTAGATCTCGTCGCCATCAAAGTCGAGCAGTTCTCGGTACACCGCAGCCAAACCTTCTTGGCGGCATGCCTGCGCAGTGACCTCGGCGATCACCAGGTCGCTGTTAACCGTAGCAACCTTGCCATCGGTGACAGAGCGGAGTAGCTGCGCTGTGGACACACTGCTCAGTTCGCAGACAATTGCCCGGCTCATCTCGGGGTCGACACCCCGAACCGCCAAGACCGCCTTCACCACGCCAGGGTCACCTGATTCGCCTCGAAGAACCACCACGGAGCGAGCTGTTAACAGATTGACGCGACGAAGATCATCGGGGCTCGAAGTATTGCCCGACCGGATCACCACGGTGCTGCCGTGGCGCTCGCCGACACGGTCAGCTAAATCCTCCTCCATCGATGATTTATCGCGATCGGCAAGCACCACAATTGGCTTGCCGCCCGCCGAACGATTTGCCTCGACTAGTTCACTGACCAGCGCAGAGATGTGATCATTCCATCCGAGGATCACTGTATGGCCGCTTTCAATCACTCGGCTGCGGCCCTTGGCTAGGTCTTCGATCTTTCGATCCACCGTTGTTGCGATCAAACCAATCAACGAACCAGCGATGAAGATTCCGAGGATCGTGACCACCAACGACAGCAGACGCGTCGGCCAATCAACATCGCCAGCAAAGGTTCCCGAGTCCAGCACCCGCAGCAACGCTTGCCACCAGTTCTCCAGCAGGCTGCCATCGCGCGAGCCACCAAACTTGCCGATCAGTAACTCGATCAGCCCGGTGATCACAATGATCGACAGGGTCAGCAATGACAACCACCCGATGACCCGGGCAGGGCCTTTGGACAGTGTTTGCTCAAATCGATAACGAATGCGCTCGACGATCGAAGCGGTGTCCGAAGCTGGCGTACTCGGCAGTGATGCGGGCCGCGCTGAACGCGACTCTGCTGGAGTTTGCGGTGGTTGAGGTGACACTGGTGAGCGAGTTGACTGAGGCGCTCGACCGCGTCGGGATGCTTTCCGACCGGTGTTCGATTTAACAGATGTATCCGGCATCCGTTAGTCGACTTCTACAACGAGTGCTCGGGTGGCCTCGGCCATCCGAACCAACTTTTTCGAAACCATCTTCGAGTACTCGTAACACCAGCGCTCACCATTGACGGAAACAATGTCCAGCGTGCCAACTCCTGCGGCAGCTTTACCGAACTCAAATCGATCAACGTCACCGGGATTGAAACTGGCAATTTGCTCGCCTAGCTTTTGACGAAAGCGGCTATCTTCGGTGACGAAGAGCACGAGGTGACTGGCCGTCAAACCCAGGAAGGCACCACGACCTTGATCTTGGCGAACGACATCCCCTGTTGGTGTGGTGTCCTTCGTCATCTTGTCTGCAGCTACCCGAGCCAACGAACCTGTTAAGCCTCCGAGCGCGGATGGAGCCACGTTCTTGCGAATCTCTTTCGCGGCCCCTCGTGCCAGCAAGATGACGCCTTCCATGACTGGTTCACCCAGCGCTGCTGCTGCTTGCTTTTCCATGTCAGGCCAACGTGAAGTAGTAGGTGACCGCGGTGTAGTCGGGCAAAAACGCATCGATGTACATGATGAGTCCGGTGGCATCAGCGTCATCGACTACGAAGCACAGATTCCCGGTAACAGCCGACCCTTTGAACAGATCCGTTCCCCAGTTGAGTGGGTCCGGGAGCACGGTAGCGCAGTTGTTGGATTCATACGTTTTGCCAGATTTACTGATTGCCTTCACGGGAAGATCGAACGCTGGGATACGTTTGTCCTTGTCGCCCCCGGTGTTGGTGATCGTCAGGTTCATCAGAACGAATTGCGTCCCGGCTGGAGGCTTCTCGTTGAACTCGTTTGCAGCCAGCACTGCCGGAGTAGCGGCGGGAGTGAAACTGTTCACCGTGATGTCGTATCCATTCGGAAGTGCGGTCGGCGTTTTCATGGCAACGGGCGCTGCCTTCGTGCCGACAGTCTGAGTGATTGCAGCAATCGTGGTGTCAGGGGCAGCGGGCGCGACCGTCGACGCGTCCGATGAACCAAGGGCACATTCCATGGCTATCGAGTTCGCCTTTTCGGCAACTGCTTTCGGAACGTCTTCTTCCTTTTTGGCTTTTGTTACTGCATTAAATTCATCGCGGGTAAGACCTTTGGCTAGACCATCAGTCACGCAGATCGCCACGTCTTCGGGCGCTCCACCGGACTTGACTGACGCGAGCATCGCTTCGCGTTCTTCCTTCGTAATGCCATTGTCCGATGCGGCAACCCCTGCTGGTTTCGTGTCTGCTGGTTTCGTGTCTGCGGGTTTCGTGTCTGCTGGTGTGGAATCTGGGACCGAGGACTCCGCTGATGCATCCGCCACCGTTGTTGCCGCTGTGGTGGATTCAGGCTTCGAAGTTGATGAGCCACAGGCCGTAAGGGCGGCAGTGACCAACAAGGTCAACGTGACGTGTCGGAGATGATGTTTTTTCATGTCCGTCACCGTAAGAAACGAACCCATCATGGCGAATCAGTGAAAACCCGCAATCTGTATGTGTTGCAGCAGGGTTGTTGCTAAGGCTTTGACTGGCGCAACTGCGAAGCAAGTTGCGTTCGAGACTTCACGCCGAATCGTCGGTAGACACGGGCTAGATGAGACTCGACGGTTTTTACCGAAAGGAACAGTTGCTCGGCAATATCGGCATTGCTATGTCCATCTAGTACCAACGCAACAACGCGTCGTTCTGCAGTACTCAACACCGGTTCGTCACCTTTATTGATGGAAGGGTGTCGATGCAGCAGCCGGCGCAAGTCGCCTTCAGCACCGGTCTTTTCGTACAGTTCACGAGCTGCTTCGGCGAACGTGCGAGCACGCCGATCGCCGTGAGACTCACACACTTCAGCAACTACGGCAAAAGCGTCGGCGGCGATCGTTGCAAACGCATCACCGCTTCGCTCCAACGATTCGGCTAACTCAATAGCTAAACCAAGATCATCAGCCAGCACTGCGCGGGCAAGCGCGTTCATAGTGTGATCGGTATTGTTTGGTGGAGTTAAGCCACTAAGCAGCCTTGTGAACTCGGCTTTGGTTGCGGAGCTAGTCAACCGCAGGGCAAGCGTGGCCACCGGCAGCGCAAACATATTTGGGTGCCCGCTCGTTCCGTGGTCGTCCACGTAACGCCAGACATCAAGCAGTCGCTGCGCAGCACGCTCACCATCTTCGTGCCGATCCAATCGAAGTCGTGCAATCGCGAGATGCCCCCAACCAAGTGGCGCGCCTCGAAGCAGAGCTCGCTCGGCAGATTGCAGGTGATTGCGAGCCAAATCGTCGTTGCCCATACGATCAAAGACTTGGCTGAGCATGCCATGACCCCAGACTCCGATCAATCCTCCACTAATCGGCTCGCTTTGATCGATTGCTTCCCGGGCATGATGTACCGAATGCGCCAGACGTCCACGGGCGGAATCCATTTCCGAGGCCACTAGGTGAATCAGCGGTACAGCGACACGATACCCGGACTGCTTTGCGTGGTCGATACCCGCAGCGTTGGCTTTCAGTGCCGAAGCGACATGGCCTGCACTTGAATGAGCAATCGCCAGCACCAACCACGACAAAGAAATGAGTTCTGACCCACCCAACGCTAGGGCTAGCTGATTTGCGGCTTTTGCTCGCTCGACGCCTTCAATGATTTGTCCTCGTTCAAGACATAACCATGCGCGCATACCAGCGATCGCAGCAATAGTGACCGGGTCATCGTCAGCATTGCTTTCTACTTCGTCAACTACGTCGGCAACAGCATCGAGCCCACCGGCCCCGTAGCGGCTGAACGCCTCCCACATTCCAACCCGAAGTCGATCGCCGGCTGACAATTCGCCATGGTCGAACAACCGAAAACGTTGAACTGCTGGCGCGAGTCGGCCGTTACATAATTCGGCTCGACCCATCAAGAAGTGAAGGGTGGCCTGATCTGAGGGGTCGGTAAGTTGCCCGCTGAGCGTTTTCCCAATCTCAATAGCCCGGTCGGTGGCGCCACTGTGAAGTAACTCCCGAACAACCTGAAGTTCCGGAACGGGTGCCCGCCGAGCGATTGTCGTATCTCTTTCGCTCACCACAATCCCTTCCATCGGCACAGACGGCTATCGACACGTTCGAAGTTGAACTTTAGGTCACTCAGGCTCGGTAGCTTTCTGAGCCCGTTGCTGTTGAGATTTCAACCCACGAGACGCACCGATGCTTGCCAAAACAAGTGCAACAGAGACTGCGAGGGTAGCGGCGTTGATCCCCTTTGCACCTTCGTCGAGCCGTTTGATCGATGCTCCAGCCAGCACGAAGGCAACCGTCCCCGGCAGCGATCCAATCGCTGTAGCCAGGATGAACGGGCGCCACTTCACCTTCAACAGACCGCATCCGTAGTTGACCAAGTCGTACGGCAAGAACAGCAACCGCATCAACAACACCGCTTCGAAACTGTTTCGGTGAAGTCGATCAGACCAACTTTGCACGACAGCTCGGCCGCTGCTGACCCCGCTTGGGGCCAGGTAGCGAGCCACGGCCCAACCCGTCATCGCAGCGGCATTCGCACCAACGGCGGCGACGATCACTCCAACAATCGGGCCGAACAACAAACCAGCTGCCAGCGTCAGCAACGTGGCCGGGAACAACACCAAAGGTCGGACCACTGACAACAACAGAAACGCAATCACAGCCCACCATTTACCGGAAGCAGTGTCGATCACGCGTTGTGTTGCATCAAGTGGACCAAGGCCCGAGCGCCGCTGGAATACCAACCACGCAACGGCCAGAGTTATCCATCCTGCTATTACCCCGACCTTACGTGCATCAAGTTGCTTAGCCATTTTCATTTTAGGTTCCGCACAGCCCACACCACACGTTGCACGATGGACACTGCGACACCTACGGACATGGCCATGAACAACGGTTGAGCATATCGAGGCAAGGCCAACATCAGCGTGAACAGGGCGATCGATTCGGCACCTTCGATCAACGCCGTTGGCATGGTGAAAGTTGTGGTGACAGCCGACTGGTCCTGACGATCGCGACGTTCTGCCAGCGCAGACAGCAGCGTCCACGACATCGTGTTGACGTAGAAGGTCGCAAGCAAAATTGCGCACCACATCCATAGGTGTGCAGATTGTTCTGCCGCGGCAATTCCGATTGGCACAGCCGCGTACCCAATCACATCTGCCATCAGATCCAGATACCCGCCAAGCTCGCTGGCAATCCCCCGTCCGCGGGCG
>JANMEI010000793.1:0-1188 GCA_031376865.1 Acidimicrobiia bacterium
GGTAACCCACACCTTGAACGACGGCTAAGTGCTTCTGATCGAACAGTCCTTTGACGCCTACCAAAGATGGATGCAAACCAAAGTTGGCATCGAGGCGAAGTGCTTGATCGGGGCTGACGGCCACATTTGGACGGGCCGCAAGATACGCCGGGTCAGTAAAGGGCACGACGGTATTGAGCCCATCGTTACCTCCATACAAGGTGACCATCACCAAGATGCCATCGCCATTGGCTGAGGGCGCACCAGTCGAGGGCACCGCAGTTGATGGCGCAGCAGCTGAGGCCACCGAAGATGGGGCCGGCGCAGTCGCCACGTTGGGGGCCTTCGGTCTTTTCGCTTTGGCAGCAGACACAGCCGACATCGGTGCGGCGGCAGCGCCAGCACCGATTCCGAGTGCGGCCATGAACGAGCGCCGGGTAATACCCGGAGCGATCTCTTGGTCAGCGGCGAACTGATCGGATCCATCTGTGTACTGATGATCGTTGTGAGTTGAAGACATGTGAATCGAGTTCCGATCTCAGTTAAGGACGTATTCAGGAGTAACAAGGGCAGCGGCAAGTTGCCGACGAGGATCGCCAGCCTGCTTGATCGCTTCTGCAGACGACGGCGTCCATTCATCGACGCCCAATCGAGCGGCAAGCGCAACCAATCGACCAGCAGCATCGGCACCGCTAAACCAATCCGTTTTCGCAACGGCGGACATCTCCAACGCAAACTTGTAACGCGCCAGTGCACTTGAGGTGGAGATCCAGTAGCCGTTATCGGGCCACCCACCAACCGAAGGGGGAAAGAACGGCTCCTGGTTGAGCAAGCGCAAGACAGCACCGGTGCGCGAACGATTGATATCAAACTGGCTGGGTCGAAGATCGAGTTGGCGCATCGCTCCAACGATCCATTCGACGGGTTGTTTGACCAAACCGAGGCGGGCATCTCGTGAAACAAACTGCGGGTGCAGCAACACCGATCGAAGCAACTTCGTGATGTTGAGATCGGCGCCAAACCCGGCCGCGAGTTCGGTGATGATGGGACTGTCAGCAGCGATCGGATACGCGTAGTGACGCCACACTTTGGCGGTAATGAACCGTGCCGCTGCCGGAGCTTTGCTCAACAGCGACACCACCTGTTCGCCGGTCAACGCTCCCGTCTGGCCAAGCACTGTTTTGGTGCCGAGGTCTTGCAGATTCTTGC
>JANMEI010000805.1:0-4499 GCA_031376865.1 Acidimicrobiia bacterium
ACCTCTGCTGGCCGTGCGCGCGATTCCTAGCTCACGTTCACTTGGGGTCGTCGGCATTGGGAGCGCACTCGCGGCAACGCTTACCGCCCACACGTTGTTGAATGCTGCGCTGATGCGCAGAACTCGCCCCGACGCTCCGCCGGTTCCGTCCACAGAAGATGGCGGAAAGTTGGTCAGCGTATTGATACCCGCTCGAAACGAAGCCCACCAGATTGGCCGTACGCTCGACTCGGTGTTGCGCACCACGGGGATCGGTTCGCTCGAAGTGTTGGTGCTTGATGACCATTCAACCGATGGGACCGCAGCGGTGGTCAACACCATTGCAGCGAGCGATGCCCGGGTCATCGTCTTGTCCGGCGAAGCACTCCCCGAAGGGTGGATGGGAAAGCCGTGGGCGTGCCAGCAGCTAGGCGAAGCGGCGCACGGCACGGTATTGGTATTTGTCGATGCCGATGTTGAACTGCAACCCGCGGCGATTCGTGCCACGTTGGACTTGATGGCGAGGCATGAGTTGTCGCTCGTATCGCCGTATCCGCGACAGCTAGCAGTCACTGCCGGTGAGCGATTGGTGCAACCGCTCTTGCAATGGCTGTGGTTAACGTTTCTTCCCTTACGTTTGGCTGAGCGACCGCAACCGGAATCGATGGCTGCAGCCAACGGGCAGGTCTTGGCGATAGATGCATTGGTATGGCACCGAATCGGCGGGCATGGTTCAGTTCGAAACGAAGTTATTGAAGATGTAGCGATGGCTCGGGCTGCGAAACGCGCTGGCCATCGCGCAACTGTCGCTGACGGCTCCAACGTCGTCAACTGTCGTATGTACACAGACTGGGACCAATTGACCGCGGGATACACAAAAAGTTTGTGGGCTGCGTTGCCGACCAAGCGTGCCGCAATAGCGGTTGGTTCGTTTCTCGGGTTGATGTACCTGGTGCCGCCTCTTGGCGCCATCGCCGGGGTTGCGACTCGGCGATCGGGTCTGGTGATGGTCGGCAGTGCTGGGTATCTGGCCGGCGTCCTGGGACGAGTAATCAGTGCACATGCAACCGGAGCACGGATACGTGACAGTTGGAAGCACCCCGGATCTATTGCGGCGCTGCTCTGGCTGGGACATCGAAGTTGGATCCAGCACGACGCAGGCCTACTTGAGTGGAAAGGGCGGCCCGTGCATGGCGGCTGAAGTGGCGGTGATCGGTGCCGGAGTGGGGGGCTTGTCGGCGGCTATTCGTCTGGCCGCTCGCGGCCATTGTGTCACCATGTACGAACAATCGACGGAAGTGGGCGGAAAGCTCGGCTTGTACGAGCGAGATGGCTTTCGATTTGACACGGGTCCGTCGCTGTTGACGTTGCCATCAATTTGGATGGATACGTTGATCGCTTCGGGAATGTCGCATGGCGATGCGGCAGAAGCACTGCCGATTCGCCGTCTTGATCCCATTGCTCGCTACCGCTTTGCCGATGGCACGTGGTGGGATCACCCCTCTGACGAAGAGCAGTTCTTCGCGGCGTGCGAACAACTGTCGAGTGGCAGCGGGGCTGGAATGTCGAAGTTTCTCCGACGCGCTGAAGCGATGTGGAACGTCAGCAAAGGGCCGTTTCTTGAATCGCCGCTTCGAGGCGCGCGGTCGTTGCTGGCCCAATCACGGCGAGTCCGCGACCTCCGAACAATTGCTCCGCAACAAACCCTTCATGGACTCGCAAGTGCAACGTTCAACGATCCCCGACTTGTTCAATTTGTCGATCGTTACGCGACGTACTCAGGTTCTGATCCACGGCGCAGTCCTGCGGTGCTTGCCTCGATCCTCTGGGCTGAACGATCGGAAGGGGCTTGGTACGTGGACGGCGGTCTTCGGCGTATCGCCGATGTGTTGCTGGAGCGATGCGTGCAGTTAGGCGTCACCGTGCAAACTGGTGCAGACGTAGAAGCAGTTACGACGGAAAATGGTCGCGTTACAGGTATTCGGTTACTCAATCGAATTCATCGAAACGCAACGGTGGTGGTGTGTAACGCTGATGCGGCACACTTGTACCGAGATCTGGTTGCACCAGCTGAGGCACGTGCCGGTTTGCGATCAGTTGCCCGAGCAGAACCCTCCCTATCGGGTTTCGTGATGTGTCTGGCAGTTGATCGGACCATCGTTGGTGCTCAGAACTTGCCGCCGCTCGCCCATCACACGGTGTTGTTTCCTTCGGTGTACGGCGGCGAGTTTGACGATCTCTTTTCGCAGCCACCGCGTGTGGTGACGGATCCAGCGATCTACCTGTCGATACCGCAGGATTCCGCTACCGCACCGCCGGGATGCGAAGCGTGGTTTGTGTTGGTGAATGCCCCGCGCCACGATCCAGATGGTGTGGCAGGCATTAACTGGATGGCCGCGGGTGTTGCGGAGCGTGAAGCCGATCGACTGTTAGCCAAGCTGGCGCAGCGAGGCGTTGATGTGCGACCATACGTGCGGTTCAGAGAAATCCGTACGCCTGCGGACTTGGCTATTCGGACCCGTGCCGAGGGAGGTTCCATTTACGGGACCTCCTCGAACGGAATAGGTGCAGCGTTCTTGCGGCCGGCTAACCAGTCGACGGTTCAGGGCCTCTACCTGGTTGGCGGGTCTTCTCATCCGGGCGGAGGGCTCCCGCTTGTTCAGCTGTCGGCCAAGATCGTCAGTGAACTTATTGCGTCGCCCTACTAGGGATCGCCTCAACGGCTACGGCAGCGTCATGCTTGGTCCCATGTTGAAGGTTTGGCGTTTCGGTTCATGAAGCGCAACGTAGGTCAACCCGACGATCGCAAGTCCGCCGAGTGCCACCCAGACCGCTGTTTTGCCAGATTCATGCTGTTGGCGAGCGACAAGGTGTGACTGGAGGTTGAGCAAAGAGATATGTACAGATGCGAGTGATTTCAACATGTATCTGACACGGAGAACGAGCTCACCGTCGTTACCGTTAACTGATGAATCGTCTGTTCTGAAGCAGTCGAATGGCATCTTCCGCAGCAACAGCCGCGCTACTCAACGAGGTATCCACCAGCGTGCCCGCAGAACCAACAAAGTCTCCAGCCAACAACACGTTTCGGTCGCCCGATGCGTCGACAGCGATTCGGCCGCGCATCCCACCCAGTGACGGCGTGGGGATCGCAGAACACACCGTCATCGCGTGAAGGTACTCGGACTCGATAACGTGCTCGGGTGTCACCCCGGTCACGGCAAGTAACTCGTTCAGTTGAGTGCGAGTGGCGTGATGGTCGAGGTTGTCGACAGTAGATTCGATCGATCGGTACCGCATGGTATGGACCACCAGACCCGACTGGTTGTTGGTGACGAGTTTTGCCACGTTGCCGTGGGTTGACAGGTAGATAGGATCCTCGAGGCCCAGGACGATCACGGGATTTGGCTGTATTTGGCTTCCCACGGTGAGGCAGCTCGCTTCGATTGCGGGCCCGCTGGACGGGAGTGGACGAGACAAGAGGCCCTGGGCTGCTTGTGGGCTGTTCACCGCCACAATTACCGTATGTGAACGTAGCGTAGATGTTTGAGTTTCAACCTCGGCGGTGGTGCCGTCGCTGCTCACCGACACGGCTCGCTGATGGCGAATGTCGAGGCCAATACTCAGCTGATCGACCAGCGTTTGCCAACCGCCGTCCACATAGATCACGCCTTTTGCGCTGGCCTTCAACGCAACAATGGCCGCATCGGCAGACAGTGTTTGGAGATCGGCGCAATAGGTTCCAAGTCGAATCACTGACCCGAGAACAGCGCGCGCATCGTCGGCCAGTCCGAGGTCGTCAAACCACTCATGTACCGAACGGGTGGCCACATCATCGGGATTGGCCCTTGGCAGTCCACCAAACACCTTTCCCACGGCGGCCTTACTTTTCCCGGAAAGCGTGGGAGTCGTCAAGAACCCCAGCGCTGAAACCGGGGCCGACACTAATTTGCCATCCGTGAAGAACTTGGTTTTGCTAATCGGTGGTTTTCCTCCTGGCCGCAGCACGCCAAGTCGGTTGAGGACAGCCTGCCCGGCCCCGCCTTTGTAGAGCGCCCGCGGCCCGGTGTTAAAGATGAAGTTGTTCCGATCAAACGATCGGGCCCGACCCCCAGGTGGATTGCCGTCCAGCACGACGACGGTGGCGCCGCTTCTCCGAACCAACTGCGCTGCTGCCAATCCGGCAAGTCCGGCCCCGATCACGATGACGTCGAACGACGTTGTTGCGGGTTCTTCTGCGGGTTCTTCCACACCAGTTTGACGATTGGCATCATCGAGTTGTGACATGACCTGCTCCTCGCTGTAGCGCCTCGTTGACCCGATTGAAGTCGACACGCGCGGCAATAAATCCGTCGGGGCGCACCACTGCGCAATCTCGCCCAAGTCCAAGCGATGGGCACACCACTACCTCGACCGGCGGATCGAGTGGCGAGCGGAGTGAGTCCGAAGGGTCTGACGGGGTATGGACGGGAACCGACCGAGCCGAATTCGCTTCGAGTTGTTGATCACCTGGATCGCTG
>JANMEI010000815.1:0-16792 GCA_031376865.1 Acidimicrobiia bacterium
GAGCGATCATGGCGCTCCGGTGAGTGACTCCATGGTGATGACTTGATCTGCCACCTGAGTCGCCTCGTGGGGATCATGGGTGACGTGCAGTGCGGTCATTGATTCCGCTTGGAGCAGCTGTCGAAGCAGTGAGGTAAGCGATCGACGGGTATCAATATCGAGCGCCCCTAACGGCTCATCGAGTAGCAACATCCGCGGGCGAGGAGCAATTGCCCGTGCCAACGCGACTCGCTGGGCCTCGCCACCAGACAGCGTGTGAACCGCTCGTTGCTCATATCCCTCTAACCCGACAAGCGAAAGCAGTTCGCTCGTTCTCCTCGTTGGTTCAATGTCGGTGTAGCGAAGCCCAAACGCGATGTTGCGAGCAACATCGAGGTGAGGAAACAACAACCGATCTTGAAACACCAAACCAATCTGCCGTTGGTGGGTCGGGACTTCGGTGAGCGGCGTGTCGTTCCACGAAATAGACCCAGACGTTGGAAGGAGCAGACCTGCGATGATCCGAAGCAATGTTGACTTGCCACTTCCGCTGCGGCCGGTTAACGCCACGATGGATCCTGACGTGACAGTGAGTGAGACTTCGGCCAAGATCGACTGCCCACCAATTGATGCTGAGACGTTGTCGACGATCAGTGTCATCGCAAACGCCTCGTAGTGCCGGTGGAGAATGTCAGCATCATCGTGAGTGCTGCGAGGATCACCGCGAGCGCCGCAGCTTGGGATTGAAGGACGGTTCCTGGCCGACCGCTCAGCACCCCAATGGCAACTGGGAGTGTTTCGGATCGAGGGCGAACGAGAAAGCTGGTGGCTCCGAACTCGCCCAATGAGATAGCGGCGCAGACACCAAGCGCACTGAGGGCTATACTACGAATCAACACCGCGTCAACACGCCACCAGGCGTGTGCCGGTGAGGCCCCTAAGGTCATGGCCGCTTCTCGCAGACGGGGGTCGAGCGATTCGACAGCGGGACGCAACACGCGGACGCCGAAGGGCAGTGCAATCACGGCCTGCAGAATTGGAACCATCCACCAGCGCGTCCGCCAATCCAATGGTGCATGTGCAAATCCGAGCAATGTTCCGAGACCCAATGTCACTCCACTCACTGCCATCGGCAATCCGCTCAGTGCGCTCACAAACCGGCTGCCTTGACGCCCAGCCCCGCTGGCACAAGCGACCAACAAAATGGCAAGCAGCGTGGCAAAGAACATGGACCGCAGCGACGTAGCAAGTGCATGAAGACCAGAACCAAGCAGCCCGCTGCCCGGCGTGACCACGCCTAACGAACGATATGCACCAAGCGACATCGCCGTCCCTTTCCAACGAAGCGATCGTTGCACCAACACCAACAGAGGAGCCACGGTCACAGCTGTCATCGCCAGGATAATGACACCGCCTGCCAAAGGCGGTGCAGGTCGAAACCGTCGGACTCCAGGTGCTGCTCCTGTTCGAAGTCGTGTGCTCACCACTAATGCCCCCGTCACCAGGAGCAGTTGTATGCCCGCCAAAACGGATGCCCGACCCAGCTCGCCCCGCTCGAAGACCTGACGCCATAATTCAGACTCGACGGTTGATCGTTTGGGCCCTCCCAGTATTTGGATGATGGCGAAACTAGTCAGACATAGTGACAACACCACGCCAGTCATCGATGCAATCGTTGGCATCAGGAGTTGCACCGCAAGCCGACGCTGGTCGCGAGGTGGTGCGCCGAGCGTTGCCGCCGACTCTTCAAATCGCTCGTCAAGAGTGGCCCACGCTTCGCCAACCACTCGGGCGACCATGCCAACATTGAAGAAAATATGTGCACCGATGATTGCCGGAACCGACCGTTCCCATCGTTCGGGCAACAACGCAAGAAACGACGCGCCAACAACCACGCTTGGCATTACAAATGGTGCGCTCCACAAACTCACAAGCATGTGTTTCCCACGAAACTCGTACATCCCAATAAGCCATGCGGCAGGTAGGCCGATTGCCACCGTTGCTGCAGTGCTGGCGGCTGCCTGCCACATGGTGAACCACACGACAGACCGAAATCGGCGTGACCCGAAGACGTCGGTCAGCGCGTTGAAGTCGGCGCCCATGCTCACTAAGCGGACAACCGGCCACATCACGAAAAGCGCGACAAACACCGTGAGGATTGCCAACGCCAACGGGCGAAACGTGACCGTTAGCCCAGAACGATGTCTGACCACTCGTCCAACCAGGTGTCTCGCATCGCTTGTACGCGTATCGGATCGATCGTGAAAGCTGTCGGCACCGAGTGCACTTTCAGACGGGTGTAGACCTCGGGCAGAGCTATGTCGGTGCGCGCCGGATAGACGAACAGGTTGGTTGCCAGCTCACGTTGGAACCGCTCGCTAGCGAGGAACTCCAAGACTTTCACTGCGTTTGGATCGTTGACCTGGCCAAGTAATCCGGCGTACTCGGTGACAGCGATGCAGGTGCTATCCAACACTACGATTGGCGTTGTCGTAGCGGCGGGGTCTGATCCGAACACCACAAAAGCAGCAGGGGAGTTTGAGTAAGAGACCACCAAGGATCGTTTGCCGCTCCCGGCGCCGGAAAACTCCGTGGACCAAGCTTCCTCCCAACCGTTAACGACCTTTAGCTCGTTGGCTGCGAGATCACGCCAATACTGCTGCCAACCGGTTTCGCCATACTTTGCGATGGTGGCCAAGAAAAAGGCCAAACCGGGCGCGCTTGTCGCAGGGTTTTGCACCACGAACTGCCCTTTGTAAGCAGGCTGAGTCAAGTCATCGAGGGTGAGGTTGGCCGCGTTGGGAATCACCCGCGTGTCCGCGTTGACGCACACCTCGCTCTTGTCGACCGGCAACAGCAGTTCGGCACCGATAGCTGGCACAAGGCTCGGGTCAAGAGCAGCAATGCTCAGACCGTGAGGACGTAACACGTCACTGGTGATAGCCCGTGACGCAAACGTTGAATCAATTCCCCAGATCACGTCAGCGAAAGGTGCATCCCTGGAGAGGATGGCGGTATTGAGCATGGTGCCGGTATCACCCTTCGGCAGCACTTCGACGGTGATGCCAGTCTCGGCGGTGAATTCCTCCCACACTTCTTTCGGTGGAGTGAACGAGTCATATGCAAGCAGACGAACTGTCTTTTGTGCTGTTGATCCAGCAACTGACGTATCAAGTGATGGTGTTGGTTGTGACGATGTGCAGGACGCCAACGTGAGGGCTAGCGCAAAACTCAAGAAACGTAAGATTGATTTGGAGTTCATGACTTGTCCGTTTGCGTTGGTTGAATGACGAGCAGCGTTCCTGTTTCCAGCCGGACTTCCGCAGTGTGGTCAACGAGTTCGTTGGACATACCTCGGGTCGTTCCGATGGAAAGCGCTTCTGAATGCAACGGCCATCGCAGGCCGGTGGTGGTGACGCCAATGGCTGCCTCGAACATTGGTACCAACGAGACGACCGACCCAGCAACGCCCGTGAGCTGAGCCGACCATCCGGCGGTCAACACGACAATCGAGGCGTGGGGGTACAAAACAGTGACAGCGGCAAACTGATGAGCCCGGTACGCGATGTGGGTTAGTTCACCAACAAAGTGATCAAAACGATCATTGCCGTCGCCGCCAACGATCAGCAGTTCGGATCCTGGTTCAACCAAGTCGATGGCCAATTCAAGGTCGGTGGCGTTTTTGTCGGTCGGGAACTCGTGGACGGTTCCGCCTGAGGCGACATATGCCGCCAGCGTCGGTGGCGGCACAGAATCAAAATCGCCCACCACGATGTCGGGCAGCAACCCGGCCGCGAGAGCACGGTCCAATCCACCATCGGCCACAATCACCCGCCCCGCAGGCAACACTGGCACCGCACGGCTGCCGTGAGAGATAACGATTGTTCGCATTGGGTGACGCTCCCTTCGCTGGCATTACCCAGAGCAGGTTCACGGGTCGGTCACGGCGTGTGACCCTCTCAGCCCGGCGTTTCCCCGAGCTCCCCTGGTTTCAACATCGCAGTGTATCTTCAGTTGGTGCAGACGCGTACTTTGCTCATCCTGGCCGCCGTCACTGGCTTGCTGATCCTTTTGGCATCCGCTGTCTTTCTGGTCCGTGTGGCCGGGTAGTCTCTCAACGCCCCGATCGTGGGGTTTTCTCTAGGAGAGGGTGATCCCTACGGCTGAGCAGTTTGATCTGGTGGTCATTGGTGGCGGTCCTGCTGGCTATGCCGCTGCCTTGTACGGCGCGGGTGCTGGTTTGAATTGCGCCGTGGTGGAACGAGACAAGGTCGGAGGAACATGCCTACACCGTGGGTGTATCCCGGCCAAAGAGTTCCTTGAAACAGCGCACGTGTACCGCACGGTGTCCGAGTCCGCCAAGTTTGGTGTGCAAACGGGCACCACCAAACCAACGATTGACTTCAACATCGCCCAGGTCCGAAAGCAGCAAGTGGTCGACCAGTTGTGGAAGGGCCTGCAAGGGCTCATGAAGAAAAAGAAGATCACCACCATAAACGGAACCGGAACGCTGCTGCCGGGCAATATTGTTCAGGTGTCTGACGGGTCGCAGTTACGCGGCACCAACGTCATTTTGGCTGCGGGCTCCGTTCCTCGAACCATTCCTGGTTTCGAACCCGATGGTCGGTTGATTTTCACCTCCGACGAGTTTTTGGATCTCACGGTCATGCCGGGTTCTGCCGTGGTCATCGGTGCCGGAGCGATTGGGTGCGAGTTCGCCTCCACCATGAGTGATCTTGGAACCAACGTCACCATCCTCGAAGCAATGCCAAAAATGTTGCCCGGATGCGATGTTGACGTGGTCGATGTTGTGGCCAAGTCGTTCAAGAAGCGAAATATTGATGTGCGCTTAGGAGTTCCGGTCAAGGGTCATACGCCGGTTGGCGATGGGACCCAAACCACCGTGCATTTCGGAGAAGGCGAGTCCATCACGGTCGATATGGTCGTGGTCTCTGTCGGGCGGCGCCCTCGCACCGAAGAATTGCTTGCCGAAGGAACCGGTGTTGCCGTCACGGATCGAGGGTTTGTCCAAGTCGATCCGTTTATGCGCACTTCGGCACCCGGCGTGTACGCAATTGGTGACTTGGTCCCTACTCCGGCACTTGCCCATATTGGATATGCCGAAGCGATCTTGGCTATCAAGACCATTCTTGGCGAACATGCCATTCCGATTGCGTATGACCGAGTGCCATGGTGCATCTATTGCCACCCCGAAGTTGCGTTTGCTGGCCTGTCTGAAGAGCAAGCCATCGCCGCTGGCTACCAGGTGGTCGTCAAAAAAGAACGCATGATCGGTAATGGCCGCGCCATGATCGTCGGCGAAACCGACGGCATGGTCAAAATCATCACCAAGAAAAACGCCGACGGCACAGCGGGGCAAATCCTTGGTGTGCATATGGTTGGCCCCTGGGTCACCGAACAACTTGGCCAGGCTTACCTGGCCGTTAACTGGGAGGCCTCGGTTGACGAGGTTGCTCAGTTCATCCAACCCCACCCCTCACTATCTGAAACCTTCGGCGAGGCCATGCTGGCGCTCACCGGGAGAGGACTCAACGGCTGATGTCAGACGTCACTATGCCCCAACTCGGCGAGACGGTTACCGAAGGAACCATTACGAAATGGTTCAAAAAGATCGGTGACACGGTCGAACGAGACGAGCTCTTGTTTGAAGTGTCAACTGACAAGGTTGACTCCGAAGTTACTTCGCCCGCTGCCGGTGTACTCACCGAGATCCGGGTCAACGAAGGCGCTACCGTCGATGTTGGATCCGTTTTGGCCATCATTAGCGACGGGGCCGCTGCTCCAGTTGTTGCGCCACCCGCTCCTGAGCCGGTCCCCGTTGCTGCTGCCCCCGTTGCACCTCCTGTCGTGGCACCTCCTGTCGCCGCGCCCGTAGTTGCACCTCCTGTTGTGGCCCCAGTTGTGCCTGCACCAATGGGCGTTGCTCCTGCTGAAGTCGTGCAGCCATCGGTGCTCACCCCAGCAGCGGCCTCAGCTGAAGGTTTCGCAAAGGTGTTATCGCCAGTCGTACGTAAACTTATTAACGACAACAACCTCGATCCCAACTCGATCACCGGTACCGGAATCGGCGGACGCGTCACTCGTGAAGATGTCATTGCCGTCATCGAATCCGGTGCAGGGACACCCGCTCCGTCGGTTCCTGTTGCAGCGCCTGTAGCCACCCCAGTTGCGCCCGTTGCGCACGTTGCCCCAACTCCCGTAGCGCCCGCAGCGGTGGTTGCGCCCCCCGTAGCTGCTGCCCCGGTTGCTTCAGTTGCAGCCCCCGTTCCCGCGCCGGTGCCAGCCGCTGCTCCCGCCGTTGTCGCTCGTTCCGGGCGTGATGACGTGGTGCCGTTCTCCAACATTCGACGCCGCACCGGCGAACACATGGTGATGTCGTTGTCGACGGCGCCACACGCGTTTATCGCCGCCGAGATCGACTTCTCCAACGTTGACCGAGTTCGCAACAAGCGCAAAGAGATTTGGAAAGCTGAAGAAGGTTTCTCACTGACCTACCTGCCGTTCATTGCTCGGGCCGTTGTCGAAGCCATGGTCCAGTACCCCAACGTCAACGCATCAGTCAGCGGCGACAGCCTGATTGTCCACCGTGGTGTCAACCTCGGTATCGCCGTCGATTTGGACTTCCAAGGTTTGCTGGTGCCGGTGGTCCGCGATGCCGATGGCAAGCGCATGCGAGCCATTGCGCGCGACATTGCCGATGTTGCGGGTCGGGCTCGTACCAAAAAACTGGTGGCCGACGACCTCGTGGGTGGAACATTCACCATTTCCAATGCTGGCCCTTATGGCATTGACTTGATGAGCTCCATCATCAACCAGCCGCAGGTTGCCATCTTGTCCACCACTGCGGTGAAGAAGCGTCCGGTGGTTGTCGAGTTGCCCGATGGCGGCGACACGATTGCCATTCATCCAACCGGGTGGATTGGATTCTCGTGGGATCACCGTGCCTTCGATGGTGCCTATGCGGCGTCATTCTTGGCCAAGGTTAAAGAGTTGCTCGAAACCCGTGACTGGAATTCAGAACTCTAAGCACGCAGTGATTTCCTCCCAGCCATTGCACGTGCGATGGTTGGGTGTTGTCACGTATGACGACGCGGTTGGCTTGCAGCAAGGTTTGCAACGGTCGAACAACAATCATCTGTTACTCCTGGAGCATCCCCCTACCTACACGATGGGGGTGCGGGCCAAGGCCGAGCACGTGCTGGCCGACGTCGAAGCTGCGGGAGCCACGTTGGTGGTCGCTAGTCGCGGTGGCGATGTTACCTATCACGGACCCGGTCAGCTGGTTGGTTACCCGATTGTGACGGCGCTGGGCAAGCGAGGCGGCGGCATGGCCGACACTGCTGCCTACGTCGACGCTGTCGAGCAACTCATCATCGACACGTTGACGGTGCTTGGGTTGCCAGATGCCGGCCGTCGACGAGGCCATGCTGGTGTTTGGCTTGAAGCCGACACCCCACAACAACGAAAAATTGCAGCCATAGGTGTACGTATTGACCGCGGACGAACCCTCCACGGGTTCGCCCTCAACGTTGATAGCCGTGTCGACGACGGCTTCGCTCGTATCGTGCCGTGCGGAATCACCGATGCCAACGTCACTTCGCTACAAGCCGAAGGCATCAACCCAACAATGCAACAGGTGGTCGAAACCCTCAGTGCGCTGGCAATCGAACGGTGGGGAACAAATGGGTCCACCGATGCAGCACTGGCATGGAGGGTTCGCCCAGACGATCTTTCGGCATTTACTCGCGAAGGCTCGGTTGCCCCTCGTTCAACAGCGCGACTCGTTGAGGCAGGCGTGAGTGCGGCAACTTCTGTCTCCATCAGTTCGCGCAAGCCCGACTGGATGCGGGTCAAGGTCAACAACACCCCCGAGTACCGAGACCTCAAACGCACCATGCGGTCTCTTGACTTGGTGACGGTGTGTGAAGAAGCCGGCTGCCCCAACATCTTCGAGTGCTGGAATGCTGGCACGGCGACGTTCATGGTCTTGGGCGAACGATGTACCCGAGCGTGTGGATTCTGTTTGGTCGATACGCAAAAGCCGCTCGCTGCCGATTCCGATGAACCGCGTCGCATTGCGCAGGCCGTGGTCGACATGAGGTTGAAACACGCTGTCATCACGATGGTGGCCCGTGACGATTTGCCAGACGGTGGTGCAGCGCATGTTGCAGCCGTCATCCACGCCATTCGCGACCAATCACCCTCCTGTCAGATCGAAGTGTTGATCAGTGATTTGCAGGGCGACAATACGTCGCTGCAAACGGTTATCGATGCACGGCCCGATGTGTTCAACCACAACACCGAAACCGTTTTGCGGCTACAACGTGCTGTGCGACCAAGCGCCTCGTATGCGCGCTCACTGTCGGTCTTGGCCCGAGCAAAAGCCGGTGGTCTCACGACGAAATCCGGTGTGATTGTGGGCATGGGCGAGACGATGGATGAGGTTCGCCAAACGTTGATCGATCAGCGTGCCAGTGGCATCGACATCGTGACCATTGGACAATACCTTCGCCCCACGGAACGACATCTTCCGGTTGCCCGTTGGGTCACGCCCCAAGAGTTCGAAGAACTCCGGCTGTTCGGTCAAGCCCTCGGTTTTGCCCACGTCGAGTCAAGCCCGCTCACCCGATCTAGCTACCACGCTCAAGAAGGTGCCGACGCTGCGCGCGTGAATGGCTCGGGCCCTACGGACTCGCTTCGCTCGCCACTTGACCCTGCGCGCCAAACCGTCGTGTCGCCAACCAAGTAAGCAGCCAGCAATCCGTCGCCGCCGACCAGGAACACATCGGCATCGGTGTAGCGGCCACCAACGTATTGATATGCGTACCCACGAATTGGACCGTCTGGCGTATCCAGCTGATCGACGCCCAACGCGGTAGCAACGTAGTTCTGGACAACATCTTTCTGTTCGTTGGTGGGGAAGTCGAAGGTGACCAACGCTGTGTCCCTGGCTGCCCGTGCGATGGAGGTGCCCAAAGTTGCGTGCACTGGCAGCGACAAGATCACATCGCCTATGACTACCTGCCGGGTCGCTATCTGCTGTGCGGTCGAAGTCAGTTCGGTTGTGTCGGCGATTTTGCGAAGATGAACCCTCGTCTGCGTCGAGCCCGTAGATCCGACTACAGACACGTCTGCTTCGGTCACCACGATGCGGGTCCAGGAGCCGCGATGTTGCGGGTGTTCCCAATCACCACGCGCCGAAACGTGGATAGTTTCGGTCGGTGTTTCCTGCATGCTGGTCAGTGTCCACCCGTGCCCACCACCTAACAGACTGTCGGCCGCAGCAAAGTAAAAAGTTTCGACGATAGGTAGCAAAACCCCGTCGCGAGCGTGACGAAATGCGCCCGTTATGTACAAGCGTGAACTCATAGTACGCGGGTCATTTCCACCTCGGTCCACGCAACCCCAGCCGAATCAAACTCTGTTTCTCGAAGGCCAGTTTGGCGAAACCCACAATGCTCGTACAGGGCGATTGCGTGATGGTTTTGCTCTCGGACCATCAAGTTCACTTCCGTGCGCCCCGTTGCCTCGGCCCACTGAACTGCGTGATCGATCAGTGCCACCGCCACACCTTCACCCCGAGCGCTTGGCGACACCCACATCGAGATCAGCCAAACCCGTTGAGCATCGTCTTTATCCGGAACGGCTGAAAGCATCCCGACATCGCCTTGCTCGTGGTGGCCGACGGCCATGAGATCTACTGCGCCTGGTATCGAAAGTCTGTCTCGCCAACGTGCTTCGGTATCGCCAGCGCCTTGCCACTCTGCCAGCGTTGAGCCAAACGCCGACGGCGCATCGGCTAGCGCCGCCAGGCGCAGTGACCGCCAGGCTTCCCAATCTTCAGCATCAACCACTCGGATCAGTGGAGAACGCAGATAGAGCACCCATGCTTGTTCATCGACGATCCATCCGCGTTCTTTGCCGCTGATGACTTGCGGAACAGTTGGCAGGGCATCTGCAAGTGCCCATACGGATTCCGAAACGAAACCAAAACGTTGCCAATAGGTGCCGGCATGAGAACTGAATAGGTGCACCGACCGGTCACCCCGAAGGCGCGCACCTTCAATCGCCGTTGCAGCAAGCCGCGAACCGATCCCTTGGCCCTGCAGGCTGGGATGAACAGCCGTGCTCCTCAGCAGACTGGTGTCAGTGCCGTGTTCGAGCCCGATGCAACCGACCACGTTTTGATCACGATCGCAGGCAACCCAATAGGAGGATCCATGCAAGGTGTTGTTGATGCGTGCTCTCTCGCTAATCAGTTGCAGCAGCACCACGAGGTCGCAGATTGCATCGAAGTCTGCTGGCCCGGCGGCACGAATTGAGATCGTCACGCAGCCATCGTAGGGTCGCAGGCACGAGCACTGGTGAAATCAAAGCTGGTGGGAGGCCGATGGTCGGTAGGGTGTCGGAATGCGAATTTCGATTCTGACCTTCGACGGCTTCAACGAGATTGATTCGCTACTGGCCTTTAGCATCCTCAATCGAGTGAAAGCTGAAGCGGGGGACTGGGCCGTCAGTATCGCTGCGCCCACGCCAACCGTGACGTCGATGAACGGGCTTGAACTTGTGGCTCAGTGTGACCTCATGGAAGGTTGTCGCGCTGATGTGGTGTTGCTTGGCAGCGGGACGCTCACCCGCGATCATGTTCGCAACCATGAAGTGATGGAACAAATCCAGCTTGACCCGCAACGTCAGTTGATCGGTGCGCAGTGCTCGGGAACCTTAATGTTGGCCACACTTGGATTGCTGGGAAACGTTCCCGCATGTACAGATCTGACGACCAAACCTTGGGTGATCGAAGCTGGCGTCGAGGTGATGAATCAACCGTTCGTCGCCGACGGCAATGTGGCAACCGCGGGTGGTTGCCTTGCGGCGCAATACCTTGCCGGCTGGGTCTTGGCGCGCACGCTCGGTCTCGACGCAGCCATTTCGGCCCTGCACTATGTCGCCCCGGTCGGCGAGAAAGACGAGTACGTCGCCCGGGCGCTGAAGAGCATTAGTCCCTACCTACCCTCGCTCGCGGCAAGTTAACTCGCTGGGCAGAAAGGCCAGTGCCGACTCAGTGGCATGAGCTTCACCGGTTAGGTTCGACATCGTATGGCACTTGATGAATCGATCCCACGATCGCAAACAACCGTTGACTCAGACCGAGCGCCACTCGCCCGGGTCCTCAGCACAGCAGTCATTACAGTCATTGTTGGTGTAACCAGTTCGGTTGCGTTGGTGTTCACTGCCGCAGAAAAGTCAGGTGCAACACCACAGCAGATTGGCTCGTGGATTGGTGCGCTGTGTATCGGTAAGGGCATTTCGTCGATTGTGCTGTCCCTCAGATACAAGACGCCGTTTCTGCTGGCGTGGTCCACTCCCGGAGCTGCATTGCTGGCGGCGAGCGCATCGGGTGCAGACCTCCATCAGTACGTCGGTGCGTTCATTTTGTGCGGTGTGCTGTTGCTCTTGACGGGGGTAACCGGCGTCTTTGACAAAGTCATTGACCGCATCCCGCTTCCTATCGCGTCGGCGCTGCTGGCCGGTGTGCTGACTCGATTTGCCCTTGAAGCGTTTGGAGCTGCATCAGCCATCAAGACCCGGTGGCTCATCTTGGCGATGTTTGCTGCTTTTGTGTTTGCCAGGCGACTCTTTCCAACGTTCGCGGCGTTGGGCGTTTTGGCCGTTGGTGTCTTGGTCGCCGTGTTGCAGGGCAGTATCAAAACTGAAGGGCTGTCGTTGGGGTTGGTTGACCCTAGTTTTGTAAGTCCGTCTTTTTCACTAAGTGTACTTATTGGTGTCGGGATACCTCTGTACGTGGTGACAATGGCAGCGCAAAATGTTCCGGGCACCGCAGCATTGCGCTCCCATGGGTACGATGCTCCGGTGTCGCCCGCCTTAACCGCGAGTGGTATTGCAACTACGTTGCTCGCCCCGTTCGGTTTGTATGCGATCAACCTGGCGGCAATTACAGCCTCGATGGTGATGAGTGAGGAGATCCATCCAGACAAGGGCAAGCGATACCCCGCGGCGATTGCCACCGGAGGGTTGTATGTCTTGGTTGGGGTGGTCGGTGGATCGGTGGCTGGGCTCATCGGTGTGCTACCAAAAGCCTTGGTGATAGCGGTCGCTGCGTTTGCATTGATCCCCACCATTGCCAACGGATTGAATGGTGCGGTGATGAATGCAGATGAACGTGAAGCTGCGGTGGTGGTGTTTTTGGTAACCGTCTCCGGTGTCACCATGGGGCGCATCGGCGCGCCGTTCTGGGCATTGCTGGCGGGTATTGCAGTGTTGCTGCTGAGACGGCTTCCGCCGATTCGGCGTAACCCAAACGGTCGTTAGGCTTCAGCGGATCACAGGGGAGCGTTGAGTAGTCCGAACGAGTCGGCCGGCGCTACAGGGTCTTTGGTCAACCGACCGAATCGGCTTTCCTTTTCAAAGCCCATCATCTCCGCGAACAACTTTCGGCCGCTGCTGGCGCGCGCTGTCTCGTAGACGTCAACCTTTTCGTTGTAGTCAGCTGCAGCATCGTCAATCTGCTTGTTTGCCCTGGCAAGGTCGAGTTTGAGACTGTCCAACCCAACGTGGGTTGGCATCGTTGCGAGCACTGGTTCAAGTACTGAACGTAACGTCGAGTCGGCTGCCTCGGTGCCCCGGGGCCCGACCACCGAACTCATACGTTGGTGGGCTTTGTCGAGTTGTTCGGCCACATCAGGATGGAGTTGGGGCTTGACGGTGTCAACAAGTGTGGTCACCAACGCAGCGCGATCGCTGATGGCACTTTCGACATGATTCCACGTGGCCCGAACGCTGTTTCGAGCGTTGCGAAGAGCTCCAAACGCCCACACCAGGAAACATCCCATTGCGCTAATGACAGCAATCGACAATAAAGGCATTTCTGTTGTTCGGCTGTTGTGTGAAGTGGCCCTTCATTGCGGTTGATGATGGCGAAGTGATGACGGATTCAGTATCCGCAGCGCAGCGCCGTCGGTGGGTCATACAGTTGATGCATGTCTTCCAGTCATCGTGAGCAGTTTGTATCGTTTTCGGCTAGCAGTGGCGTGCTGCGTTTCGGCGATTTCATCACGAAATCAGGCAGACAATCGCCGTATTTCTTCAACGCAGGTGGCTTTGACACGGGAAGCGCACTGGGGCAACTTGGCGACGCATACGCCGACGCACTGCTTGCGTCCTCTGTCGAGTTCGACATGTTGTTTGGACCTGCGTACAAAGGAATCACCCTGGCGTCAGCAACTGCAATTGCGCTGGCTCGCAAAGGTCGCGACGTTCCCTTCGCCTTCAACCGCAAAGAAGCGAAAGATCACGGTGAAGGCGGGTTACTGGTTGGCGCTCCACTTTCTGGCCGAGTGGTGATCGTCGACGATGTGATAACCGACGGCGCAGCCAAGCGCGAGTCAGTCGAAACTATTCGCGCTCAGGGCGCGGAACCCGTCGCAGTGCTCATCGCGCTCGATCGCGCCGAGCGCGTGACCGACGAATTGTCGTCACCCTCAGCAGTACAAGCCTTCGAACGGTCGGTTGGCGTGCCTGTGGTCAGCATCGTCAATGTGCATGATGTCCTGTCGTATCTCGAACATCAAGGTCCTCAATCGATGAGTCACCGTGACGCTGTGTGGCAATACTTGCAACGATACGGAGCCTCGCAGTGACGTCCGATCAGTGCTGAAGCGTGAATCATCTTTGATCGCAGTTACCTGCAGAGTCCCACACCTCTGAGGACTCGAACTTTGAGATAACCCAGCAAGGTGGATGAGTCGTAGCCCTGGACCCCAGGAGGAACTCATGCCAGCTTCAGCTCAACACATCGCCCATCTCCTTCGTCGCACTGGCGTCGGTGTCAACATGACCCGACTCGCAGCGCTCCAACAGCTTGAGCTCAGTGACGCTGTCGATGCCGTCTGTGACTTTTCGGTCAACCCTGCCTTGCAGGTTCCAGCACAGGTTGGTGAGGAGTGGGCGTGGGGTCAATTGGTGCGCAATCAATGGTTTGACCGCTTAGCGAATCTGCCAAACCCGTTGGAAGCAAAGCTGGTGTTGTTCTGGCATGGTCACTTCGCCACTGCGCTCGGCAAAGTGGGCAACTACAAGTTGATGGTGCGGCAGTACGAAACCATTCAACGCCTTGCAGCAGGCAAGTTTGAAGATCTGGCCCAAGCCATTGCGTTGGACCCGGCGATGATGTTGTATCTCGACAACTTTTCCAATAATCGTCGGTCGCCGAACGAAAACTTTGCGCGTGAGCTGATGGAGCTGTTCACGCTGGGAGTCAACCGGGGATACACCCAAAGCGACGTTCGCGAAGCCGCCCGCGCATGGACTGGCTATGGAATCAAGTGGGCGGAAGGCGAACCGCCGTCTTACGAGTACCACGACTACGACCACGACAAGGGTCAAAAGACACTGTTTGGTATCACCAAGGCCTGGACCGGCCCCCAAATGATTACCGAAATGTGCGCGGGAAACCGTCAACGGATCACTGCTGAGTTTTTGGTCAAGAAGCTGTGGTCGTTCTTTGCCTACGAGAATCCAGACGCCTCTTTGGTTGCTTCGCTCGCTGATGACTATGTTGCCGAAGGTCTGCACACATTGAACTTCCTTCGACGTATGTTCAAGCGCGCAGAGTTTTACTCGGATCGATCAATGCAAGGGCGGGTCAAGAGCCCAATCGAGTGGGGAGCCTGGCTGGTCGGGGTGGCTGGAATCAGTGCCGTCGATGTCAACATGGGCGACCAAACCAGCACCGCAGGGCACGAGTTCTTTAATCCACCAAACGTCGCTGGGTGGAAGAACAACCGGGTATGGATGAACGAGACGGTGGTGTGGGTAATGGATGCTATTGCTCGCTACGTCTCATGGAGGGCAGTCGACGACACCGCCTTGAATCCCCCAACCCGTGAACTGTATGCACGCATACCTCAGATGACTCCAGCGCAAGCGGTAAGTGCAATAGAGAACCAGTTTGGACTGTTTCTCTCCGCTGCATCACGGCAGGCAATCGAAGCTTGGTTGACCCAGCTTCGGAAGCAAAACGGTTGGGGTCAAGTTCCAACCCTCGTTCGCCTTATGGCCATGACCACCGAAGCCCGTCTCGCCTGATCGGCGATCGGAAAAGGAAACTCATATGTCTCACTACGACTCAAACGAAACAAACCAGCAGCACGAGTTGCTCGCCATGGTCGATCAGGCAGCCGCTGGCAAACTGAGCCGCCGAGGGTTTGTCGCTCTTGCAGCCGCCATCGGCGCAGGTCAACTAGCCGCCAGTCAACTAGCTCCATTGCGACGAGTGTTCGGTGCTGTGGCTCCGCTTCCGGCTGTGCCTGGTGGTGCAGCTGGCGCTGGCAACCTCGTGGTGATTTACCTCGGAGGTGGTAACGATGGTTTGAACACGTTGATACCCGTCACTGATCCCGAGTACCACCGTCTCCGTCCGTCGATCAAGTTGATGCCCACCGAAGTTCTGTCTCTTGGCGCTGGAGTTCCATTGGGGCTCCACCCGTCGTTGCAAAATCTCCAGCGTCGATACCTTGCCGGCCAAGTGGCGCTCGTGACCGGAGTTGGCTACAACGCCCCGGACCTGTCGCACTTCAATTCGCTCGACCACTGGGAAGCTGGATACGGTGCGCCCGGCTCTGCGCTGGTGCCGACGCAATCCGGATGGCTCGGTAGGTGGCTCGACGGCATTTCTGCCGGCCCCTTCGCGGCAACCTCGTTCCGTGCTGATGACAAAACTGCACTTGGCCAGTCCACGGATCCAATCCGTTTGCGCCCATGGGATTCCGATTTAGTAGGTGCACCTACAACTGATGCGATGGGTGCATTGGCTGTCGAGGCACTTCGTTCGTTGACCGGCAGAACAGGGCTGGGCTCGTACGCCGACGGCCTTGGCGCGGTTCTTGGGAGCGCACTAGACGCTGGGCGCATTATTGGTCCGGCAATCAAGGATGTGGTTGCCAGTTCATACATTGGTCGGCAGATGGTGATTGCTGGCCGACTACTTAATGCGGGCATCGGTGCCCGAGTGGTCACCGCTGTGCATGGCGGGTTTGATACCCATAACGAACAAGCGATCAGAGGAACGAACGGCAACACCTACGGATGGCATGGAAAGCTCCTTGCCGATCTTGACGTGGCGCTTGAGTTGTTGTTCTCAACGATGACAGCGGATGTCCGGGCGAACACCACGGTGCTGGTCTATTCAGAGTTTGGTCGTCGTGTTGAAGAGAACGGTTCGAACGGAACCGACCACGGACAAGCTGGCGTGGCGATGGTTCTCGGTGAACAGGTCAACGGCGGCATCTTCGGTGAACAACCTTCGCTGTTGGACCTTCAAGACGGCAATGTGAAGATGAATGTCGACTTCCGATCGATCTATGCCACGCTGCTGTCTCGCTTCTTGGGGGCCAACGACGCCGAAATCATCGGCGCATCTCATCAGCGACTGTTGCTGTCGAAAGCCGATGCTGAAGGCATCACGACGACAACGACGAGCAGCACCAGCACCTCGACGACATCTGCAACAACGACGTCGACAACCATTGCAGCATCGACAACTGTTCTTGCGACAACTGTTCCTCCAACCACGTCCGCGCCATCCACAGCGGCTCCGACGACGACAGCTCCGACTACTGCAGGCCCAACCACTGCAGGCCCAACCACTGCAGGTCCAACGACTTCGCCGGTGACATCGACCACTTCAACGGAACCAACAACTCAGGCTCCAACAACTCAGGCACCGACCACCATGTTGGCCCCGACGACTCAGGCGCCGACAACTGCAGCGACG
>JANMEI010000822.1:0-7662 GCA_031376865.1 Acidimicrobiia bacterium
CCGAGGGGGCGGTATCCGATTGGCGCAGCGACGTTTGCCATGGCGGCGCCGAGTAGCGCCGCACCTTGAGCAGTGAGCACCTCTGTCACCTGGGCTTGCGACGTTGCCGGGGTCAGTTTTGTAGCGAACTCGCGCAACGCTTCGCTTCGCTTCGTTGAAGTTCGTTGCATGGCCTGAATGCGGGTCAATCCTCGCTGTGTTCGAATGCCAAAAGCGAGTATGGATATGGCCCCGATACCTAACAAGAAGATCTGCCAATACAGGGCACGGCGCGCAGCCGACATCGAGACGTCAAGCGGAGTGGACCGCACAACCAACAAATTGCCGGCCGGTACCACTGCTTGCGCAACGAGCTGATGAGCTGCTCCAGAGGGCGACACCGAATCGACCCGCACGGTCGCCTCGCCTGTTTTTGGGTGTGCGATCAAAAAGTTGCGACTGGCGGGTTGTAACAACAGTGAGGCGGGGCCGATTAATACCATGCCATGCCGGTCCAGAACGATCGTTTTTTCTTCACCAAGATTCGCTCGTAGATCAGAATCAAGATCATCGACCCGGACAGCCCAGGTCAGTATTCCATTTATCGCATCACGCTCATCAAACGTTGGTGCAGCGATGACAAACGCCGGAGTTTGATTGAGACGTGAAGTAAGTGCTCCACTGACAAATGGTTGCTGACTTGCCAGTACTTGTTGCACGTACTCGCGGTCGGCAACGGGGATGAGCTCATCTGACAGCGCTCGTCCAGATGTGACCGACAGCCGCCCCTTCTTGTCAACCCAACTCAGAATTCCGGGGTCTAGCTGGTGCTGAGCTGCAATTCGGTCGAAGTGACGCTTGATGGTCGACCGATCCGCTGCAACGAAGTCGTCGCTTGCACCGAGGACCACTAGGGTTTCAATTCGACTTTGCAACAGTTGTTCAAACGTCTGGGCCGTGCCTTCTACCTTGATTCGGGCCTCGGTGAAGATTGTGTCGCGACTTGATCGATATTGTTGAATAGCGAGCGAGGTTCCAAAGATAAGTAGGCCTACGAGCGCTACCCCAATCAGTCGGGTGACGCGCCACCCAACGGACGGTTGCTGAAGCTCTTGATCGAACTCAGTAGGTACCTGCAGAGCCATCAGTGAAACCTAGCGCCGGAAAAGTATGGATAAGGCCTGGCCCTTCGACGCGATTTCGGTACTCAACGCTGGCGAGCGCTTTTGCGAGATGCCTTTCCGGCTAACTCTGCGGCTTGCTGTTCGGTGTGCGCCCCCTCGTTGGACAGCTGACCGGCAGCTGATTCCAGGTGCGCTCGGACAAACCACTGATACTGCTCAAGTTCACCCGTTTGTTGGATCAGGATGTCCTCGGTGATCGGATCGGTGTCGCTGATCAACTCGATGGCGTCACGGTGATCTTCGATGACACCGTTGAACACTAAATCAAGTGCACCTAGATGTTCCGAAACCATGGCGCGGTCAAGCGCATAGTCATCCCACTTACGTTGCTTCACAAGATTTCCAGCGAGACCGTTGGGAGCGGATCCCATCGTTGCAATACGCTCTGCGATTCGGTCGACCATGGCTGTGACTCCGACAACCTGGGGGTCAAGCATCGTATGTACACCAATGAATGTGGGCCCAACTACATTCCAATGAATGTGTTTCAGGGTCAGGTTGAGATCAATTAATGCTTCGAGCCGACGCTGGAGCTCAGCGGTAATGGTGTGGGCGTCCTTGCCGCTAAGGCCCGGGACGGTGAACTTTGGTGAAGACGACGCGGTTTTTGTTGCCTTTGTTGTTGCCATTTGGTTCCTCCGGTTGCACGGCCACCGTTGGTAATCGGGGCGCATAAGTAGACGGAACGTGGCTACCCATCGCTGTTCAGAGTCAAACATCTTTTCACTGGTGTGGTCGATGTGACCCTTGTCCCACGTTTACTCACCCTGATGAATGGGTAGAAGACCAGCTCATCGTCCAACCGTTGCGGTTCGGACAACACGAAAGAACCGGGTCCTGCCAGCATGTCGCACCAACTTCTCACCTCCCCTCCAGGAGGCACCGCCGCCCCAGCGCTGAACATTGCAATTGTTTCGACGTATGCGCCACGCCCCTGCGGTTTGGCAACGTTTGCGTCGGACCTTGCTGAATCGCTCCAGGGTTCAGATGGCGTGGCGCAGGTCGGAATCATTTCTCTTGAACGACCAGCTGACGTCCCAACGATCGACCTCACCAGGTTTGACACCCCTTCCGATGGTATCCAGCGAATCGGATTCATCGAAGATGACAGCCCGGAAAGCTATGTGGAGGCGGCCCTGCTCGCCAACTCGTGGGCTGACGTCGTCTTAGTACAACACGAATTTGGAATCTTCGGAGGCGACGATGGTCAGTTACTACTTGATTTCTTGGCCGAGCTAGCGGTTCCGTTCGTTCTCACACTTCACACGGTGCTTCCGCGGTTCTCTGTCCATCAGCAAGAGGTATTACGCCTCGCCTGTCAACGAGCTGCATCGGTCACGGTATTCACCACGACAGCGCTCCGGTTACTGACCGAACAGCAGATCACCGACGAATGCAAAGTTGTTGTGGTGCCCCATGGAGCACCAAATGCCATCTACGAAGTGGAACCCACTGACGCCAAGGTGAAGTTGGGTATGAGTGACGCATTTGTCCTGTCGAGTTTCGGTTTGGTCTCGCCCGGGAAGGGTTTGGAATTAGCAATAGAAGCGTTGCCGAGTATCGCTCAAGCGTTACCCGACGTGCATCTCATCATTGCCGGTAGGACCCATCCCGACATCGTGCGCCGCAACGGAGAGTCATACCGTGAGTCCTTGCAACAGCTTGCGAAGAGTCTCGACGTCACTGACCGGATCACGTTTCTTGATGGTTTCTTGGACATCAAAGCAATCGCCGAACTACTCGCCGCCACCGACATTTTCGTCACGCCGTATGTCAATTTGGACCAGATCGTTTCAGGGGCCTTGACGTTTGCCCTAGCTGCCGGTTGCCCCGTCGTGTCGACACCGTATTTGTATGCCGTTGATCAGTTGACCGACGGTGCCGGTACCATCGTCATGGGGCGATCAAGTGATGTGTTTGCTGCCGCAGTGGTTGAACTGTCGCAGCCTGAACGCCTCGGTGCAGCTCGGCGTCGATCGACCGAAATTGGTGCTGCGATGCACTGGTCAGCGGTCGGTCAAGAACTTGCTTCGCTGGCTTCATCGCTGTCGATACCGACGCACTCGAAATCGATCTCGGTAGTCACGTCCTCGCTAGTCACGTCCTCGGTAGTCACAGCTGCACGCGCTACGTCGGCGCCGCGCCCCGATGTTGTTCGCGCCCGAACAATCGTTGACATCGTTCGCCCAGTCATCTCGCAGTCCTCCAGTCGGCACTTGAAACGTCTGATCGATGATCGAGGCATCGTGCAGCACGCGACCGGTGTCGTTCCGCTCCTTTCAAGCGGTTACTGCGTGGACGACATCTCACGGTTGATCCCGATTGCGCTTCAGCGCTCGGCTGCGAGCGAGGCTGAGGTAGAGGCTGATAGCTGGGAATCAGTCTTCACTCGTTGCCTGTCCATCCTGTGTGACGCGCACGCGC
This sequence comes from Acidimicrobiia bacterium, assembly GCA_031376865.1. Taxonomy (GTDB): domain Bacteria; phylum Actinomycetota; class Acidimicrobiia; order Acidimicrobiales; family JANYDT01; genus JANNBN01. The sequence continues at coordinate 3,588 of JANMEI010000822.1, forward strand.
CCGGATCGTCGCTGATGAAAAACTTTATGAGTTGGTCAGGAGAGTGGCTTGATCAACCTCATTTTGGCGATCATGTCGGCCGATCATTGCTGGGGTTGGCGTCGGTGCCAAACAACGATCAGTACATGACTGTCGTAGCGCCTGTGGTTGCATCAACGCTGCAAGATTGGCCCGCCGGGGGAGCGTTACATCCGGACGCGTATGCACTTATTGCGCAACAGAAAGCACCTCACTTTGCGAATCGCCCAGTCGCCCGCATCATGCTGGATCGTTTACTTGATTCCTATGGTCGATTGGGCGATGAAGCATGGGTGTGGCCGGAGGAAACAGTTCGATATGACCAGGGCCGCTTCCCCCATGCGCTGCTTGCCGGTGGACTTCTCCTCGAAGATCACCGAGCCATTGAACTGGGGCTCCAATCGTTGAGCTGGCTGACTGAAAAATGTGATCAACGAAGCTATCTTCGCTTCCCCGGCCATCGGGGATGGAGCCGAGCCGAACCATTGCAATGGAGTGGAGACGAGCAGCCGCTTGAGGCACTTGCTTTCATCGAAGCTCATAGGTGCGCATATGGGATTACCGGCCATGCCACGCATGTGACTGCAGCTCAACGTGGTCTTGATTGGTTTTACGGAGCCAATCGGCTCGGTCAAAGCCTTGGTGATCGGATGACCGGGGCGTGCTGTGACGGGCTCGGGTCGTTTGACGTGAACCAAAACTGTGGAGCTGAATCAACGTTGGCGTTGGCCTTGGCTCATGTAGAGATTCTGGCCATTCAACAGACGGTGCATCCCAGTTCGTTTCCGATCAGCGTCTAATTGAAACGGAGGGTTCATCACGAGGATCTTCGAAGAACTTCTTGATGTTCAGTTTCAATTCTCGATGGTCAGGGTAACGAACTGATTGGACGTTGCCTCTGACGAATTCGCGAGGAGATAACGACAATGTGGAGCCTGGACTAGTGCCAGGCTCCTCATTGTGTCGGCCCCCGTGTACGCAGTTGGCAGTCTTACTGATCGGCGGAGCAGAGCTTCGTCGTACCTTTTTCGTATTTCGCGTTTTCGAGCGGTCAACGGGCAACGGTTGACTGCTTAACGCTCATGCACCGGTCACATCGGCACGGCTGGAACCAAGTTCAGATTGGCTGAGTTGTGATCAACTTCGGTGATTTGTCAGTGTCTTCGGTCTTGGGGTAAGTTGGCGTCAGTCGAAATTTGAGACTTCCCGCCGAGGTCTCATTTCGGCGAGTCGGTCCTGGGATCACTGGATCCGCCGTCCAGCCCAGGACCGCAATTTTTGACTGGCACGGCCGTGTGCCGATCATGGGCTGGTGTCGATTAGGTCCTGCCAAGGAAGCACTGCAGTGGCGGGAAAACCACGACTCTTGATGGATCGTATTGAGAAGTTTTCGACGACCGGAAGTTTGGCCGAGCAGCCAACTGGGTAAGAGATGTTTCTCGGAGTTGGCCCGAATTGACGGCCCGGACTTAACGAGTACAACGATTGGAAAGATGACATGGCAATTTTGGCAGATCAGGACAAAGGCAAGTCCAAGGGTGAGGCCCCAGGAACAACCAAGGATAAGAAGGTGGAACCCGGAGCGGCCAAGAAGCTTCCTAACAACGGCAAGCCGAAGGCAGCTTTGGAAACCGACACCAAAAAAAAGTAGCGAACACAAACGATCGCAGCAGAATGAAGGATGGGGGATTGCCGGTGCCGCCGCAGCGTTGACAGAAGGTCAAGTTGGTCAGCCACACCGACCTCAAATGTCACTTGGATTCTTCCTACTGCGTGTTCGGCATCAGGCCCTCGCGATGAGCAGGCAACAACCACTGCACCGACAACCAGTGCGAAAGAGTAAACCCCTAGCCAGCAACGGCGATCGCGCCAGCCACCACCAATAGTCGTCATGCATACGATCCCGCTCCGCCGACGGTCAAAAAGTATCGGTCACGCAATGAAGTCGACTGAAACGATGGTTTCAAAACGAAGTGTCTCATTCTCCATCCAAAGGGTAAAGCCAGCGACACGTGCATGAAGCCCGGCTCTGTCTCACTTGAGGACCGTTGATTGCGGATCAAACGTCGACGGTTGATGTGGAAAGTCAGATTCCCTGCCCGGTCGTTTAATCGGCTGGCCGTCAGTCCATGTAGTTCACCTCCGTACTTTTATGTTTAAAGAGCGTGAGGTCGGGCATATAGATCGCATGAACACTTCGTCACCTGCGACGGCTTCGATGCCGGTACCCGAACCAACACCTCCTGCCCCTCCCTCTCCAGCGGTTCCCAGTACACCCTCACCCACCCATAACGACGATCCAGGAACCCCCGGCTCCGACGCAACCAACCCAGGCGAGGTCCCGGGCGGCAAGAAGGATGAGGACGCGCCGGGAAACTGGGTCGTGGACCCGACCTCGGATCCGGTCGAACCAAACGAGCCGGCTTGACGGTCTGTTCTGAGTGTGAGATTCGTCGGCGAGGGTGTTCGACGACGAATCCACTTGTCCGAACGAGCATTACTACTCGTAGTAGCGGCGTTGCTCGTGCTCGTTAACCGACGGTAGTTCCGACCACCGTCGTGAATGCGTCGGCGATCGTCGTTGCCGATGCCGAAACAGTGGTGGAGCCACTGACAACTGAGGTGACCGAGGTGTCGGCTGGGACCGCAGTTTCTGCTGGAACTGCAGTTTCCGAAGGGACCGAGGTTCCGCCAGCGATGGTGGTCTCAGTTGGCGCCAACGTTTCGGTCGTTGCGAGGGTTGAATCAGTTGACAGAACCGACGTGTCCAGCGGGATGGTTGTATCAGAGGAACTGTCCGACGAGCACGCTCCTATTAGGGCGGCAGTCAGTCCTGCTACGAGGAATACTCCAACCGACTTTTTGCGTAACGTTAAGGTTGAAAAGGATGACATTGAAATTCTCCAATAGTTGGTGGTAGGTGGTCGCTGCAGTTCTACCCAACCTTGTCCAGCACAAACCTTTGGCGACATTCGCCACATCGTTGTCGTCAAGTTGAACGGCGATTTCGTCCCTTGCTGGTGGAAGCGACTCAGCGTCAGTAGTATGCGAACCTTCATTCGACTACTGCCTCAGAAAAATGGTTGTCCAGCGGCTTGATTGGGTAACCGTGGCGCCATGCTCTTCGAACTTTGGTCACCGCACGCCGATTCTGTCGATCTCGTCACGTTTGCCGATCAGTCGCACCCTTCGCCGCCGGTAGTTATTTCGTCCACTGATACGCAGGAGGCGGACTTTACAGAGGACGCGGTGATCCCATTGCACCTGGTTGACGAACGGTGGAAAGTGGATGTGGATCTTCCACCCGCTACGCAGTATCTTTTTCGCCTGACTACACCGTATGGAACATTTGACCGGCTCGATCCGCGGGGGCGCCTAGCTACGGGAAGTGGCGGGCGATCTGTTGTCTTCGAACCTCATTTTGATTGGAACGATCAAAGTTTTACCCCACTGCCGATTCCGCATTGGGTGATTTACGAACTTCACGCCGGAACCTTCGGCGGGTCACTCGATGGTGTCACTGCGCATCTCGATGAGTTGGCTGACCTTGGCGTGACTGCACTTGAGCTCATGCCACTGGGGGAGTACAGCGGTGAGCAGTCCTGGGGATACAACCCGTCTTTGCCCTATGCAGTCGAGTCAAGTTTGGGCGGACCCGATGCCTTGAAACGACTCGTGAACGAAGCCCATGCTCGTGGCATCGCCGTATTGCTCGATCTGGTCTATAACCATTTCGGGCCCCAGGATCTGGACCTTTGGCGATTTGATGGATGGTTCGAAAACGATGGCGGGGGGATCTACTTTTATAACGACTGGCGAAGTGAGACGCCGTGGGGCGCCACCCGGCCAGACTACGGTCGCCCTGAAGTCCGCCAGTACATTATCGACAACGTCAGGATGTGGCTCTCGGAGTACCACCTTGATGGGCTTCGAATTGATTCAACGGTGAACATTCGTAACGCGCACGGTCATAGCGGTCCAGTCGGTGACCTCGACGACGGTTGGTCGTTGCTGGCAGAAATCACTGGCGTCGTCCATGCCGAGTTTCCCGACGCCG
>JANMEI010000840.1:0-3857 GCA_031376865.1 Acidimicrobiia bacterium
CCTTCAATTCAGCAAAGAGAAAACGACCACCACCAAGACTGATGGAACAACCGAACAGGTAAAGTCCGGTGGGTGGCTAGTAGGCATACGTACGGCTGGTGCGTCTGGCGACTTCCAAGCCTCGGCCGCCAAAGGCTGGCCCCCGTACAACTACAACGGCTACGAAGATCGCGGCGCAAACTGGAAGGACTACAAGCAGATCATCGACAAGATGAAACAGGTTGGCCAGACTAACGGTTGTGGTCGGACCCACTGGGAGTACGAAGGCAAACAGGATCGCTGGGGAACCCCGATGGCGCTCATGTTGCTTCCGTACTGGACCGACTCGTGCATCCAGTCGATGGAGGGTTTGTATTTTGAATCATCGGCCACCGCCCCATTCCATTGGATGACTGCTGCGTTGGTATCGAAGGGCCCATCAAACCCACAGCGAGACCTTCCGTATAAGGTCCTCGACGTCTATCTAGGCTTCAAGAAACTGCTAGAGTTCGGAGTCCGATACTACATGGCGTTTTCCACGACTGCCATCGAGCAGGCCGACAAAAACCCTGACCTCAAACTCATCGACACCGCTCCATACCAGCGTGCATGCGACGACGCCGAGACCAAGGCAGGGACCTGTCCCACAACCTGGAAGATCTACGAAGTGCGCGGTGCAGATCTGGTCCAATCGTTAGCCTTCCAGCCTGCAGTGGTCACCGGTATAGGCCAAAGTCAACAGGACGGCTGGCTCGACCTCGGCGCTGCCGCGTACAACGACCCAGAACGATTCAATGTCCCGTTCATCGCGCAAGAACCGAAGGCCCCTCCAGCGTCGTACCAACGGGTAAAAGTGACCGAGAATCGCAACAGCGCCAACAATCAGTTCGGTGCAACAGTGGTATTCGACACGCCAAAACAGGTGGCGCTGCCGCCCGTCAAAATCAGCAACATCAAAGCAGCATCGCTTGGTACCGGTAGCGACGAACCTGGCAGCCTCAGCTTCAGCGTCGACAAAGTGGGCGTGCCGGTTGTGGTGAAAATGTCGTACTTCCCGAACTTCGTGGTGAAGGGCGCAAAAGGCCCGTATCGGACCTCCGACAACCGCATGGTTGTCATCCCAACCCAAAAAAACGTATCGATTGAGTACAAGTGGAACATCCACGACTACTTAGGATTCGCCGCTGGAATTTTGGGAATCTTGATGTGTATTGCGATGTTCGTCGTCGATCGGCGCCGTCGTCGAGTTGCCGAAGCTGAGCGAATCGCAAAATGGCGAGCTGACCTTCGATCCAACGCCACTCCCCCGCAACTGCCACAGCCGCAGCCGCAGCCGGTCAGCGAAGCGGATTTAGCGTTCGCGCCATAAGGCGACTCGCAATCGGGCGAGCCCCTTCAACGAACGAACGATGCGCGACACAATCGGTGTTCGCGCATCGCGCTTTTCTTCGATCGTCACACCAAGCTCTCCGGTGCGAAGCCCGGCGCGTTCGGTTCGCAAGACGAGCTCGGTATCGAACAAGTCGGTGCCAAACTCGCACCGTTGAGCAATCGGAACGACTTGGGCACGACGCAACACTTTCATACCGTGAGTGTCACTGACTTGTAACCCGAACCCGACCTTCAAGATCGACGAGAACGTGAACGTGACGAGCTTACGAATGAAGGGCCGGGTGTCGTTTGCCTCGGCACCGCGTTTAGAACCAACAACGATTGCCAGCCGTTCTTTTTCGGCCTTTGCAATCGCTAACTCGGCAAACGGCAAGTCATACAAGTCGACATCGAAATTGACGACGAATGTTTTTGATGCCCGCATCAAACCAGCCCGCAGTGCCTTGCCGTAATCCGGCTCATGATGCGACATGGAGATCACTTCAGGAAACATGGCCGCTAACTCGTCAGCGACGGCTTTGGTGCGGTCACGTGATCCGTTCTCAACCACGATCACTTCAAAGTCCGCGCCAACCTGACGCAGTCCGGTCACCACATCGGTAACCGCCGACGGCAAGTAGTCCTCTTCCTGATAAGCAGGAAACACGACCGACAACGACACCGCCGAAAGGGCCCGTTGACCGTCGGCAAGTAACGCTGTTGCTTTCATTGGGCGACGCTGAGCACGAGCGGTCTTTGCAACTTTGCGAACCAGAAACAGATTAAAGAGAAATTCACGGCAGTCCTTTAAGGTCAGCTTTGACTGTCCTGCAGAACGTGGTCGAAACACAATTGGACATTCATCGATCGGGAAGCCATTTGCCTGGGCGAGCGCAATGAACGCCGAGAAAAACGCGTACCCGTCGACGTGAAGTTTCGCCGGGTCAAACAACGACGCGATCTCGGGACGAATCACCCGGAACGAGGTCGTTGCATCTTTCACCTTGCGCGTGCCGGTGATGAGCCGAAAGGCGAAGTTGCCACCCTGCGACAACACCGCGCGGGCACGGCTGGTTCCCGGGCTCGACCCACCCTTGGTCCAGCGTGATCCGATCATCACCCCGCTCCCACGAGACAAGAAGGCTTCAACTAATCCCGGAATTTGCCGTGCGTCATGTTGACCGTCAGCATCGAGCGTCACGATGAAATCTCGTTTACCCGGTTTTGCTTCCAAGTGGCGGAACCCGCGTACCAGTGCAGCACCAAGGCCCTCTTTGCTGCCTGTCAATACTTCGAGGTCAAGCCCACGAGCAGTGGCGACATCACGCGCAATGGTCGCGGTGCCATCGGGCGAGTTGTCATCAACCAGCAAGATATCGAGCGCAATGCCTTGAAGTTCCAACGCTTCTCGAGCTTGCGCGACCTCTTCAAGGACCGATGCGATCGAACCGGCTTCGTTGTAGGAGGCCATGACAACCGTTCCCAGTAGGTGATATCCCCCACTCATCGCCTCTCCCGCAATGACGGTTCCTGAATTGTCGCTGAGTCCCATGACACCCTGACCTTCTGGCGGACGCCAAACCGGACCCGGGCATCGTAAGCTGATCTTTCATGGTTTCGGTGCATGTGCGTGCATTTCGCCGGTTCCAGTTGAGTACCCGCTTGATTTCTCAAATGCTTTGTCTTTGTTAACTCTGACCTGGCCGTTGCCGAAAGAAACACATGACCAGACTACAAATGCGACCGTTGCTACGGACCCGCTTCGGGTGCGCTGCGGTTGTAGCGGTAACACTCGCCAGCCTCGCCGTCACCCAGCCCACCCAGGCTGCCCAAGCTGCATCGACGACCACTACAACCACCACGGCGGCCAAAAGCAACGGATCGATTGCGGCGAAGGACCTGGTTGTTCCGCCAGCGCCGGTGACCGGAGTCGTTCCAACCAAAACCATGGTGGCCGCCGCCCTCACTCGATACGTGAATGTCTACGACTCGCCGACAGCTAAAAAGGCATCCCTGAAGATGGACAATCGGAAGAATTTTTCCGGTCGTCATGTCTTTCTTGTTATCGGCAAAGGTGAAAATGGTTGGCTGAAAGTGTTGGTCGCTGCCCGCCCCAACGGTCGAGTCGGCTGGGTCCGCACCACTGAGGTCGGCGTGTTCGAGCACGATTGGGCCATCGTGGTCAATAAGTCCACATTCACGTTGACCCTCTACAAGGCCGGCGTCGAAGTGCAATCAGAAAAAGTTGCTATTGGACAAGACAAGTGGCCAACCCCAACCGGTATCTTCTTCACTCGTGAACTTGCTCGTCCGTCAAACCCCAAAGGGGCCTACGGCACCTATGCCTTTGGACTCTCTGGATACTCCAACGTGCTGACCAAATTCGGGCGGGGTGACGGCCAAATTGGCATTCACGGCACCAACCAGCCTGCCGCCCTCGGCACAAAAGCGAGTCATGGTTGCGTTCGGGTTTCCAACACAGGCATCAGTAAAATGGCAAAATCATT
>JANMEI010000858.1:0-1639 GCA_031376865.1 Acidimicrobiia bacterium
GGGCGTCGGACTTCAACGCTTGGTAGATCAGTTGATTGCCAGCGTGAATGCCGGACTGATGTGTGGCGAAGCGACCGAGGTCTAACGCGGTTGCCTAGCGTCGCACCAGGATGATTACGGTCCAGCGAAGAATCTCATCTGTCGTGGTTTCTCGAACTGCGCTGCCGGTGACTTCGACGGCTTGAAGAACCCAGCCATCGACACCTTTCAGCTCGCTCACGAAGCGATGCGAGAACGACAACAGGTCACCTTCGAAAGCTGGTCCAATGTGACTGCACGAGTGCCAGGCAACGACTGTCGCTATGTGCGGCAAGCAGCGTGTCAACGATGCCTGCGCCAAGGCAACCACGTGACCTCCGTACACGAGACGCTTCTCGTAGACGCTTGCTGTGGCATCTCGGTGCACGATGGCCCGGTTATGAGTCAACCGGGCAAACCCGGCCGCCAGGTCAACATGATCACGGGTGCCATCGGTTGCGTCGACCCATTCCTCAGTCACGGGAAACGCGTCGGCGCTCCAACCCTTCGGAAGTAAGTCTGCATAGTGTGCAAGATCGAGAGGCGAGTCAGCAGGGCCAACATCTGCACTGTAGCCAGGCAGGGATCCACCTTCGCTGACCGGAAGCAACGCGCATCGTTCATAGTCAAGCACCACCTCGCCGTCAGCAGTGGTGGTGATTCCAAGCAGCGCTTTGCCGCGCAACGGCTGCCCTGGCTTGGAAGATGCGTCACTCATTGCTTTGATGGTGACCACCGTTTGCAACGTCTCGCCAAGATGAACCGGTCTAAGGACCCGCAAGTTTCGATAGAAAAGGTTGGCGATCGCTCGCCTGGTGGCGACGGTGCTCTGCCCGATCGACAGGTTGATGACTAAACCGGCGCTGGCCAAACGGGCCGCTTTTCCGGTTACTGCTGCACTGAGCGGAGCGCTGAGTGGCAATGCAAGCGCTTCGCCGCTCATCGCTTGATACATTGCCGCCAACCCATCGTCCAACGTCACCGCATGCTGCGGTGTGAGTACTTGGCCCGGGGTCACCCAGTCGTAGTACGGGCCGTCGGCGTTGATCGATGTACTAGCTGCAGAACTCATATCCCCTTAGGTTTACGCATACTGCGTCCCTTTTGCGAACCGGCGATCAATGCGAGTCCGAGCGCGAGCATCAGCAGCGCAAAGATCCACGTCCCGCGTGCGTTCGTTCCACTCAGGGCAAGTTCAGTCGGTTGGGCGATTGGGAGCGCAGGCAGGTCAAGTTGCGCAGCACCATCTGCTGGCACCACAACGTTGCCATCGACCAGGGTTTCCGGGTTCACACCGGCAGTGTTGACTAGAGCCGTCACCTGGTACGACCCAGGAGCCACCGACGCTGAGAAGCGACCCGAGGCATCGGTCCTGACCGTCACCGTGACGCCTGCTCCGTCAGTAATCGTCACGAGCGTTCCTGTGACTACCGGCTCGCCCGGGTCGCGGACTCCATTTCGATTGGAGTCAACGAAGACAACGCCGATGAGAGTTGCTCGGCGCTCATCAGATGCGACCGAGACGGTCGTCGACACCGCTGCGGGCGTGACCGCAGAAGTTGGTTGAGCGCTTGTTGGCTGGGTTGAGGTCGTCGTCTCCGGCAGCCTGGTGGTCACCTGC
>JANMEI010000890.1:0-6319 GCA_031376865.1 Acidimicrobiia bacterium
ACCTGTGGACACGACACGAAGATCTCGTATTGTGGGAGAGGTTGCGGTGCGTCGGCGATACTTCGAGTTTCAAACTTCACTGCCAACGTGGGACGGCCGGTTTGATAAGCGTTTGTACGAATTGAGGCATCGATCTGTGCGCTGATCATTCGAAAGATGCGGTCATGATCCAGGCTCGGCACGTCAGCGAGGGCAGTGAGAAACGACTCTTGCAGCTGTTGGCAATGTGCAACACGATCAGTCGCGAGGGTTTCTGAACTGGCACCGCCAGACGGATCGAACATCACTTCGAATCGTTCGACCAGTAGACCAGCAATGTTTGGATGCTCGCAGTACGCCCCGACCACGTAATTCAATGACGCCGCAAGGCCCAGTTGGCGAGCATGCCTTGCATAGAACCGCAACACGTTTGCTTGAACCACGGTGAGCCCAGCGACTGTGACCAACTGGTTGAACGCATCGTTGTCAACGGATCCCAACCACGTTGTCATCACCGCATCGCAGATCCGTTGCGCAATTGGACCATCGGGATCAAGTCCAGTTAAGTCGCGTCCGACCACCCCAAGATCGTGGATCCACACCGAGCGGCCATCAACCTCTGCTTCATCGGCCTTTTCATCAATGACGCGCAAACCCAGATTGGCTAACACCGGCATCAGGTCGGCGAGGGCGATGGCAGCCCCTGGGGAGTAGAGGCTTAAGCGGGCATCAGCTCCTTCGACGTCTTCGCTGCTGTTTTGATGCATCCGAACATGAACGGCGTTGGTGGTGAGGGCTACTTCGATTGCCTCGATGTCATCAAGCGTCTGTGACAGGGGCGTTTCAGCCGTGTAGGCCGGAGGAAGGGCGTCTCGGTATCGTGATGCCAGCGGGGAGAGCGCTCCGTATTTTTCAACGAGGGCCCAAGTGAGCGATTCGGACCATGATTGAGCGGCCAATCCTAAGTACGCTTCGAGATCTCGAATATCAGGATGGGACACCGACGCGGCCGGAACCGTAAAGACGATTCGGGCTAAGCGACCATCAGTCAGGAGCGTGGTGTACGTAGATGATGTCGCGTCGAATGTAGATTCGAGCGCACGCTGCATTCGCTGTCGAACATCGGTTGTGTATCGATCCCGTGGCATATACACCTGACAGCTCCACGCATGGCGCTGGGTGTCGTATCGAGCGAACAATCGAGTGCGTCGTCGTTCGCCGATCGACAGAATACCCATAGCGGTTGCGTACAGCTCATCAACACTGGTGGCGAACAGTTCATCGCGAGGATGGCTGATGAGGATCGATCGCAGTTCCTTGCCGGAATAGCTGCTTGATGACAGGCCGCTGCGGGTAAGTACCGCCTGCAACTTGCCACGCAGAAGTGGAACTTCAAGCGGTGAACGAAGCGCTGCTTCTGAGGTAAACAAGCCAACGATGCGCCGCTCACCAATCACCTGGGAGCCGGAATACTCCTTCACGATCACAATGTCGTAGTTGCCCTGCCGATGCACCTTTGATGCCGCCATGGTTTTGGTAACAAGAACCACGGCGGTGGCTGGCCAATCAGCCGACGGCGAAATAATCTGATCGAGCGCAGTTCCGTCTGTATGCGCGCCGAGGATTCCGAGCGCACTGCCGGCAACCTCGACCAGTTGATCATCAACCAATCGGTGATCTACGGCTCCGGTAAACGTGAAATTGCCAGCCAGGAGCCACTCAACAAACTCTCCTGCTTCAAGCGGATGGACAGACAGCGAATATGATGGAGGCTGGGTCCGAACCTGTTGAACGATTTGCCGAGCTCGGTCTTGCATCGCTTGCCAATCCTGAACCGCCGAGCGGACATCACTGAGGGCCGTTCGAACCATCGAGACAAGGGTTTCCGACTCCGCTTCGGAGGGAACTCGGTCCAATTCGATCAGCATCCATGATTCGACCGTCATCGCCTCTCCGGTAACGAGCGAGGCATGTATGAGCGCCCCATCACCTAAACGCTGGGCATAGACCACTGGGTGCATCATGAGCTCCACATCACAACCCGAGGCCCGGACCGCCATCGATACTGAATCGACCAAAAACGGCATGTCGTCGGTGACAACCTGTAGATAGGCTCGTGTGGGGCTGTTTGCGAGCCCGAGAGCCGACGCACGAGATGGTCGGGCGATACCGATGAGCGTCTCACCGGGACTACGGGTTTTGGCCAATTTGCCATGCTCGGCGAGTGATTCAGACAATTGTTCCGGCAACCGCGATGCCAACTCGGCGTCGTCGGCTTCGGCAAGAAAGCCCGCCAGAAGAGGGACTAACTCGGGCGACAACGCCTCGAGCATGCGCCTGATTTCCGATATTCGCTCGTCCCTAACAGCACCCATAGCCCCAATGAAACACCCGCTAGGGCTTCTTTGCCAGGATGAGTAAGGATAAGTTCTGCACAAGAGCTCCAACTCAACCCAACCCGCGAGGTGCGTCATGCCAGCAGATCCACAACGAGTAGTCAACGACCTGAAGGAACTTCGGGCGTTGACCGCTACCGATATGGGCAGTCTCCGTCTCGCGTGGACGGACAAATGGGTCGAGGCTCGCGAGTGGTTTATGACCACTTTCGATGGGGTGCCGGTCACCCAGCGCACTGATGCCGCCGGCAACCTGTGGGTGACGTTGCAGGGCGAGTCCTCCGATCAAATCGTGCTGGGGTCCCATCTTGATTCAGTGCCCAATGGTGGTTGGCTAGATGGCGCCCTGGGCGTGTTGGCCGGAGCCGAAATCATGCGCGCGCTTCACCGCGATGGAACTCCATTGCCGGTCAGCATCAGCGTGGTTGATTGGGCCGACGAAGAAGGAGCACGGTTCGGTCGATCCCTGTTTGGCTCAGCTGCAGTGTCGGGAACATTAGAAATTGACGCTGTCCGCGGTCTGAAGGACCGAACCGGTGCGACGTTAGAAGAAACCGTACGCGCGCATGGAGTCAACCTGGAAACAGTGTTGACTGCGGGTGACGTGCTGCCCTCCATCAAGGCATCGGCTGAATTGCACATTGAACAGGGTCCCATGCTTGAAGCGAAAAATCTGCGACTGGCAGCGCTTCACGGCATCCTCGGAGTGGAGCGCCGCATGGTGAAGTTGCAAGGCCAGGCTGCACACGCAGGAGCCACGCCTATCCGATTGCGCAAGGATCCCACGCTGGCCGCCTGTCGCATGGCGATCGAAATTCGCCAGCTCGGTCTCGACAACGACGCCTATGCCACTATCGGGGTCTGGAGCGTTCACCCGGCGGTTCCTACCGCGGTCAACGGCCGCACCGAGTTTTCCGTCGACATGCGCCACCTCGATCCAGCGGTGCTGGCCAAAATGGTGGTTGGTCTCGAGGAAATTGTCGCGCGCATCGCAGCTGAAGAAAAAGTGGCACCAACCATCGAGATGTTGTGGAGCATCAACCCCATCAAATTTGAACCAGAACTGGTCGAGTTCGCCGCCGACGCCGTCGAAGCACGAAGTGGCGTCCGAGAGATCATGCCGTCGGGCCCCATGCACGATTCGGCCGAAATGGCCCGGGCCGGCATCCCGACGATCATGATGTTCGTCCCGTCAATCAACGGCCTCAGCCACACCCATGTCGAAGACACTAAGGAGGAAGACCTCATTCTTGGTGTCGAAGCCTTCGATGACCTGGTGCGCCGGATGATTCCGTGGGCTGCTGCACGTTGAGTTGGGTTCAAACGTTCGGAAACTGGAACGCCAGTAGCTGCGCCGAGTGACCAAGGTCTTTATGGTGGTCGGTGCGCAACGTACCGGCTCTACCTTGTTGGCCACGACCCTGGGAATGGTTCCAGGGGCTGCAGTTGCCGGCGAACTTCGCTTGCTGTGGCCATCGTTGGATGAAGGGCGGCCGTGTGCGTGCTTACAGGTTGCGTCGCAGTGTGCCGTGTGGGCGGCGGTCGTCGAACACGTCTTGGCTGCGCCCGGCGTGGAAGGTTGTTCGGTGGCAGACTTGGCGCGCCTAAACGCCGAGTCGCTGAGACAGCGCCATCTGCCAACGTTTTTGGCCGGCCGGATTCCGCACGAGCTACAGCCACTGGCCGCAGCAACGGCAGCCCTCTATCCGGCGTTGTCCGAGGTTCTGGGAGTGAAAACACTGATCGATTCATCGAAGTCGCCAGCGTTCTATGCCTTTGTGCGGGTGCTAGCCAAAAGCGATCCATCGCTGGAGCTTGCCGGGGTGCATCTGGTTCGAGATCCACGCGGCGTCGTCGACTCGTGGTCGAAAGACAAGATATGGAAACGAGATGGGTGGAGTGAAGAGCTCCGAGCCAAGCCTCCTCGGCGAGCAATGCAAGAGTGGATCGCCATGAACGCAGGAGCCGAGATGGCCTGCGTTCAACTGCGAGTTCGGTTTGAAGACTTCACTAAAGAGCCCGAGCGGGTGCTACGTGCACTGATTACCGCCGCCGGATTGATGCAGCCAACGGCGACGGAACTGCCACTACGCAATGGTGCCGTGCTGGTGCGCGAAAACCACGCAATCGGGGGCAACGTCGACCGGTTCGATACCGGCCCGGTTCCGCTTCGCAGCGAAGAAGGGTGGAGGTCTCGAATGGACCCTGCCCTCCAGCGCCGTCTCGCTCCGATGGCACGCCGATACGGCTACCGGTGATCTCTCGCCGCCGAGGTGAAAGAGATCAAACGTCGGCGGGCTTTCACACCGATGGAGGAGTTGTTGTGTCGAAAGATGAAGAGATGCGATCCAAACTGAAATTCATGATGCTCATGACGGCCGCGTGTTCTCTTGCAGTTCTTTCGTCGTGCACCACTACCAGGGCCAACACGCAGGTAACTGAAGCGGCAGACCCGCAGAACCAGCAACCGCTGCGCACCGGCATGTACGAGGACCGCAGTGCGGCCAAGCCGTCGAGGGTGCTTGTCGGTAGAGGTCTGAACGACGAAGGAAATGTGACGGTGTCACTGTCCTTTGTGACAGAGAAGCCGCCAACTGTTTGCGCAGAGGCTCGTTCCCTTGAACCATTCGGAACATTTCAGTGCACCGACGGTAGCGAATCAAACTTTGACATGACGCAGGTTGCTCCAAACGGTTCTCGCTTTGCGTTGATTGGCACCGGCAGCAATGCGGGGTCTTCGTTGGGGTCTTACGTGTTAACTCACGAAAATCCGCAGTACCGCCTTCCGTTGGTGAACGATCGCCCGACACCGATGTTCGCTGACTCGTCCCTGAAAACTGCCGCAAATGAAGTTCCGGTGTCGACACCAATGTTGCAACTCGACGCACAATCGTCGACGGATCAGACGGGTGCGCTGTCCAGGCCCCTACACCCCAAGGTTGCGTGGTTCACCGAGGACGGAGCCGAGCAAACAGGTTGGATCGACATGGAATCCTTTGTTCGAGGACGGTGGATTGATCAAACAAGTAGTACACCGCTTTTCACGTTTCGCGCAGCGATCGACATTGTTGACGGATTCACCGTTGTCAACGCAATCGACGTTATCGATCGAACAACTGGTAATCGCCACCAGTTGCTGTTTTCCGGTGCGAGAAGCAAACGTGATCCACGAGACGCGATTGCCGTGTCGGATGCTGCCGAACCCGGCGTGTTTCACCTTCAGACCTTTGTTCGAGACGATCGTTACGGTGACGTCGACATCCAAGTCGGTAACTTTCTCTTCAACCCGGACACCAAGTTCTTCGCTGACTACCCTCAGCCCTGAGTGTGCCCACTAGCTCCCATTTGGGGCGAGACTAAATCCCTCGAGACTTCGGAGGCAATATGAACCCACTCCAACCCAGCACCCCTGAAATTGTTATGGGGGTCGGCATGACCACGCTGTCAATCGTCGTTGTCTTTTTTGTTGCCCGTTGGCTGCTTCGGTGGTCGAACAGTCGCTCGTCCAAAAGTTCGTAACCTGTTTAGTGTTGATCGCGCCAGGTCATCCATGATTGGGCTGACCATAAGCCGGTCAGTCGATCGCCGATGAACTGGACCGTTTCGACCACCATGTCGTAAAACGGCATCTTCATACTCATCATGTCGGTGAAGTGCAGCGCATCAAGCAACAACGCCGCTTCGGGCATGGCGAGGAGCAATGTCACCTCGGCATCTTCGTTTCCAGCGAGCATTGCGCCGCCCGAGCCGGGAGCAGCGTCCAATTTCTGCATGAGCGACGTCAGTGCGCCGTTGTCGACTTTCAGTTCGTGATCGTCAACGATTCCGAGAATCGTGCGAAGCGACTCGATTCCTTCCCAGGGAAGTTGCAGCGGACGGGCAATCTGGTGCTCAGGTACAGACACAACACGATCATGGTGCATATGATCCACTTATGTCAGATC
>JANMEI010000892.1:0-5281 GCA_031376865.1 Acidimicrobiia bacterium
CGGGTCGCATTCAAGCTGGCGAACGCCTCGGTCTTTCGGAGACGGCAGTTGCTCAGTTACTCCTCCCCGGGCAGCCGGTTCCTGCGCTTACGTGGCCGACAACAGCCGATGAGGTGTGGCGGTATTCCAGGGTTGATCAGCTTGCAGTTGAAAGCCTGACCCTGGTTCAGCCGCACGCATCGTCTGCCGCCCTGCCGATCCCCATCGGTGTGCCATGTGCCACCGTGCATCTCGTTGATGGGGTGGTGTCCCAGATCACGCTTGATCCAGCCGCCGAGCACGCCGGGCTCAGTATCCGTCACGCCCTCGGCGCCGGTCGACATGCCCTCACGGAAGTTGTGCCGTCCGTCGCAGTGGATGGGGGAGATACGTTCGTTGACCTTTCCACCGCAGCTGCCCAAGACCTGGTGGTGATCGAAGTAGCCCGAGGAAAAACCATCGAAGGCGTTGTCCACATCATCAACGAAGTCGCCTCCTCTGGCTCGTTCATTCCTGCTCGCGTCATCGTTCGTGTGGGCGAAACCGCAGCGTTGTCAGTGGTCGAACGTGTCCTCGGCGAAGGAGCCGGGTCGGTGTTCGCTCCGCTAACCGAGTTGTACGTCGGCCAAGCGGCCACTCTTCGATTTGTCACCGTGCAAGAGCTCGGTGCTTCGTGCACGCAGCTTGCCCATCAACAATGCACCACCGGTCGCGATGCCACGCTCCGAACCATGGCCGTTGCCCTTGGTGGAAGCTACGCGCGCATACGAACCGACGCGGTCATCACCGATCAAGGCGGCTTTAACGAGTTGTTGGCTGTGTACTTCGGTGCGGGGACACAAATGCACGACTTCCGCACCATGCAACACCACGTAGCCCCTCGCACCAGCAGCGAGTTGTTGTTCAAAGGAGCGGTCGAGGACGAGTCGCAGTCGGTCTACACCGGTCTCATCAAGATCGGCGTCGATGCCAAGCAAACAGTGGCCAATCAAGCAAACCGCAACCTGTTGCTGTCACCTACCGCCACTGCGGAATCGGTTCCCAACCTCGAGATCGAAAACAACGATGTCAAATGCAGCCATGCGTCGGCAGTCGGGCCGCTTGACGACGATCAGCGTTACTACCTCGAGTCGCGTGGCGTGCCGCCCGAAGAGGCCGAGCGTCTGATCGTGATTGGGTTCTTTGCCGACGTGCTTGACCGATCACCGATTCCCGGTGTTGCCGATGCCCTGACCCAGGTGTTTGCCGACAAGTTTGCTGCTCGTTCACACTCGATGGTGGGCTGAGATGCCGACCATTCGAGTTGCGTCGTTTGCTGACCTTGCTCCATCGTCGGCTACCAAGGTGGTCATCGAGTCGCACCCGCTTGCGGTGGTGCGGATCCAAGACGATGTGTACGTCATCGACGACACCTGCACCCATGCCGATGTATCGCTCTCCCTCGGAACCGTGTGGGACGACGAGTGTGAGATCGAGTGTTGGAAGCACGGCACCACGTTTTCGTTGGTAGATGGCAAGCCGCAGTCGTTGCCAGCCACCAAACCAGTACGTGTATATGCCGTCAGTCGCGAGGGCGACGACGTCATGATCCAATGGGACGAACCAGCCGAAACGAATCCAGTCGCATGAGTAGCCAACTAGTAATCACCGATCTGCACGGCGGACCTGATGGGAAGAACATTCTCCAAGGCCTCACGCTCACCATCAAGTCCGGCGAAGTCCATGCCCTGATGGGGCCGAACGGCTCGGGTAAGTCAACGCTGTCGCACCTGCTGATGGGCCGTCCTGGCTATCAGGTCACGTCGGGGACGGTCACGTTAGACGGCGTCGATATTTTGGCGTTGCCAACCTGGCAACGAGCCCAAGCCGGCCTCTTTCTCGGTCTGCAGTATCCAACCGAAGTGCCTGGGGTGCCGGTCCGCGAGATGTTGATGGCGTCGTTGGGGGCACGTGGTGGATCGCAAACTGCTCAGGGTGTTTCAGAAGTGGTTGGTTCAGAAGTACGTGCACTGATGGATGCCGAAGCTGATCGAATTGGTTTTGATCGTCGGTTCCTTGATCGCCCCCTCAACGTTGGATTATCCGGTGGTGAGAAGAAGCGAAATGAAACCGTTCAGCTTGCCGTGCTGGCGCCGAAGATAGCCATCTTGGACGAAATCGATTCAGGACTCGATGTTGACGCGTTGCGGGCCGTTAGTCGACGTGTGTTGGAACAAGCACGGTCCGGTCAGGTGGGCGTGCTGGCAATCACCCATTACCAACGTCTGCTCGACGAACTGACGCCCGATGTGGTGCATGTGTTCGTCAAGGGTCGCATTGTCGCTTCGGGTGGCCCTGAGCTAGCCCGTGAGCTCGAAAAAACCGGTTACGAGCCGTATGCGGTCGATGACCCGGCCGATCAGGCCACCGCCAAAGATCCGTTTTCTGACATCCCGTTTTAAGCCGGGCTGGATAACTATGCCGGGTGAAGTGATTAGGTTCGGTTGAGAAGGGCCAATCCTTCGGTTGCACTGAACATCGCTGGCACTCATACATCTGAAATTTGCTGCATCGCTAGATCGATGCTCACCAGCAACTGCTATCCCCCCCTAGAGCAGGAGTAACTCATGAATCACTTTCGTATCCCATCGAAAGCGCATCTTCGTTATGTCGCATCGTTTGTGGCACTGACCGGCGCCATCTCGTTGGTGCCGGTATCATCGGCTCGAGCCGACGATACAGAAGCTCGAGATACAGAATCTCGAGAGGCTGAATCTCGAACTGACTCCCGGGCCGCGCGCCCCGTCAAGCCGATCGCGGCTCTTGATCTGCAACGCTATTCCGGAACTTGGCTGCAACTGGCATCGATCCCGGCCCGCTTTTCGGCACAGTGCGTGAAAGATACGCAGGCCAATTACACGCCGTTGGAAGATGGCACGGTGAAGGTGATCAACTCCTGCACGATCGCAGACGGGAGCACCACGTCGCTTGAAGGACGGGCCCGGGTGACAGGGCCGGACAGCAACGCTCAACTGCAAGTGACGTTCGTCCAAGTCAACGGCCAGTTTCAATTCGTCCCCGGAGGGGCCTATTGGGTGATCGGCCTGGATCAACAAAACTATTCGTGGGCCGTGGTTGGTGACCCTGACCGAACGAACGGATTTGTCTTGTCGAGGACGCCACATCTGACAGGACGACAGATTGCGTCGATCGTGCGAACCATCGTGCGAAATGGGTACGACCCGTGCAAGTTCACGATTACCGCCACGACCGGCGGAGTTGAAACCAACCAACCGCTCTGTTGATGATTGGTCGGTTGTTAATGGGCCGCTGTTAGCCGATCGGCAGGGTGCCGAGCGGCGCAGTGGTTGGTGCAGTAGTTGAGGTGGTGGCCACGGCAGTTGGAACTGTCGTGGACACTGTCTCGGTAGGGGTGGGCGTTGACGGTGTACTACCGGTGAGCAACCGCACGATGGTTGTGGTTGGTGCGAGCGTGGTCGGTGGCAACGTTGTTGCACCGGACGTGCTGCCGGGCTTGGTGGAACCAGGAACGGTTGATGCTCCCGGAACCGTTGAAGCACCTGGAACCGTTGAAACACCTGGAGTGGTTGAGCCGGGAGCTTTGGCTGAACCGGTCGATTTGATTGGTGTCGGCTTCTTGTCAGAGTCCTTGGCCCCGAAGATGTACACGGCGGTGCCATCTTCGATGATGCCCGGCAACCATTCTGCGCTCACCATCGGTACTCGCACGCAGCCGTGTGATGCGGGATAAGCCGGGACGCTGAGCGATCCGTGAATGGCAAAGCCGCCACTGAAGTACAACGGGTTGTACATTTCGCCGAGGCGCGATTCGCGCCAACCCACCCAACGACGACCTACTTTGAATGATCCCGTTGGCGTGACAGCGGTGTCGCACTCGGTCTTTTCGGTTTCTGGATCAAACGAGCAGAAGTCTTCGCCATTGCCACTGGAAATGGAGACGATGCGATAGAGCTCACCGTTTTCCCACAGCAACATCACCTGACGCTTGAGGTCAACTTCGACACGGCTGGCACCCCCTGATGCAATCATTGGAGTGGGGTCAACTGCATCTTCCAACGCTTCCAACATTTGGCTGCCAACTCTGCCAGTGCGAGACAACCCGTTGGTCTTTTGGAATGCCAACACGGCGTGGAAGGTTTGATCACCAAATTGGCCTTCAGCTTCGGTGATGTCGTACTTCAGCTCGATGAGTCGCTCTTGAATGGCCTTAACCTGTTCGCCCCGTGCTCCTTGGCCGATTCCAGATACTTTGGCTGCACCTTTTTTGGTAGATGCCTTCTTGCTGGATTTGGCAGAGTTTTTTTTCACCGCTGTTTTTTTGGCTGGTGCCTTTTTTGCACCGCCGCTGTTTGGTGGAGCCGGTGGCCCGGCAACCGGCCGAGTGGTGGCCGGAGCTTGACCCTTGGGTGGCAGCGTCGGACCAACTGCGTTGGCGGTGTTGGGCACAAGGGCGGAGAGTCCGATTGCTCCAGCCATGCAGGCGCCGAGGACAAGGTACAAACGGGGTTGCCGCGCTGAATGCGGGGCAGTGGTCGGGTTCATGTCAGGAGTCCTCATGGAAGGGTGGGGAAAGATGGGGCGGGGGTGCAAACAAACAGTAAGTACCAGTATCTCTCACCGGTGACTGTTAGTGCGCTCACTTGATCATTCCAGTCCTCACACACCGTTCAGCTAGCAGTGGTCAGTGAGTTTTGGGCGGATTGCGAGCCCGCACACTTACGCTGTAGGGAACAGTCGTCCCGTGGGTCGATGAGTTCGTTGGTTGGCTGGCGCTGGGGGGCGCCGGCCGGCCAACGTTTATCCACCGATTTATCCTGAGCAGGGCAAGTTGTTCAGCCGCCATCCCGTGACGGCTGCGTTGGAGCCGGTGTAGGTGGCCCGGTACCCAAATCCAACGGACTCACCCGGATTGATGATGCCGTTCCACGCTGCGTTGCTGATGGTGACTTGTTGGCCGGTTTGCGTGTAACTCGAGCCCCACGACACGTCGATCTGTTGATTGCCAGCGAAGGTGAATGCCAATGTCCAGCCGGAAATGGGGGTGCTGCCCGTGTTGGTGATCGTTCCGTTGCCGCCGAACGCCACGGTGCTCTGCCAATCGGCACTGTAGGAAACCCGGCACGTCGTGCCACCTGTGGCCACGGTGGTTGGTGTTGCTGTCGTTGGACCAGCGGTGGTGGGTGCTGCGGTGGTTGGTGCTGCGGTGGTCGGTGTGCTGGTCGTAGTCGGTCGAGTGGTAGCCGTGGTTGTTGCGATTGTCGTTGGTCGGGTGGTCGTCGGC
>JANMEI010000893.1:0-4769 GCA_031376865.1 Acidimicrobiia bacterium
TTCGTACGTAGGCAGATGATCGTGAGTGTTCATCTCTTCAGGATACCTACCGAACCAGGGGCTCTTGCCGATCGCCCACCCGAGGGAAGGCCGCCCGCACCCGGGTGCCGCCTCGTGCCCGGTTGCGCAAGGCCAACACGCCGCCGCAGGATTCCACTGTCTTTCGGACAATATCAAGCCCCAGGCCGGTTGATCCGGCAGCCGATGATCCACGCTCGGGATCAAAACCTTCTGGCACGCCAGGGCCGGCGTCATCAATCACGAGCTCGACCTCGTCGGCGATAGTGCGGACCCGCAGCCTGAAATCCGATTTTTCCGGAGTGTGCGAGAAGACATTGTCCAGGAGTGCATCAACAACAGCAGCCAGATCCGACTCGATCACGGCCACCGGATGCACCCCATCAGCGATGTCAATGGTGAATAGCCGCCCCTGGTCCTCTGCCAATGCCTTCCAAAATTCACCACGGGTTCGCGCCACCAAACCGAGATCGGCGGACACGCCCAAACCGCTTCGCACCGGACGCTGCGCCTCGCGAATGATCTCATCGATCGTCCGAGTTAACTCGTCGATCCCTCGTTCCAGCCGGGGACGAGCATCATCATCACGAACTTGCGCAGCTTCGGCTCGAAGAGCTGTTACCGGCGTTCGCAGCCGATGCGACAGATCAGCCACGGTCGCACGCTCCAGCATGATGAGTTCATCAATTCGGGAACCGAGGAGATTCAACGCCGCCCCTACCTGGGCAACCTCAGGAGGCCCGCTCGGATCGATCCGCGCATCGAGCTGCCCCCGAGCTAACGCCCTCGCCGTGTCATCGAGTTCGCCGACACTGCGAACAACACTGCGACCAAGCCGATCCGACACAAACACCGCCATGGCCACCAAACCCAATCCCAACAGTGCAAGCAACGCCCAGTCACGGAGGACGTTTTGCCGCAGTTCAGCCTCGGGAACAAAGACCGTGATCACGGCAGTTGTTTTGTTGGTCCGGCTCACCGGGACAAAAAGAAACTCTCCCCCGATGGTCGCCTGGCTGAAGGACTCTCCGGCTCGGGCGCGAGCAAGCAACTTTGGATCAGTGAGCGGATCGGCCTCCAACGCTTCGGTCCCCCTAAGCAACGATCCGTCGGGGAAGATGACGCTGACTTGCCGTGGCTCGGCGAGCTGCGCCACGCGAGTGAGTGCACCGGATACTCGGGGATCGCCAGCCAACGAGACAATCGGAGCGAGTGCCCGAGAATCTGAACTGGCCAGGGTCATTGCCCGCTCGCTTGCCTGCCTGGCCAGCAAAATACCCAGCGGAACAGAAAAGACAACGACAATAAGCGCACTTACAATAAGTGCGCGGAGAGCCAGCGAACGGCGCACGGGCTACTCGATCACCCAGTTGGGGCGATCAACTTGATGCCGACGCCACGAACGCTGTGCAAGTAGCGCGGTTGGTCAGCAGACTCGCCCAACTTTCGACGCAACCACGAAATGTGAACGTCGACGGTTTTGTCGGTGGTAAAAAACGGTTGGCGCCACACTTCGGCCAACAGCTCCTTTTTCGACACCACCGTTCCTTCGTGGGAAGCAAGGAAGTACAACAGGTCGAACTCTTTGCGAGACAGCTCCAACGGATCGGCGCCGAGCGAAGCCAACCGAGTACGCGGGTTCATCCGCAATTCAGCCACCACAATTTCGCCATGATCATTTGACTGAATCGTGAAACGACGAAGCAGGGCGCGGATTCGGGCATCGAGTTGCTCGGGCGAAAAGGGCTTACAGACGTAGTCATCCGCCCCGGCATCCAACGTTCGGACGATGTCCTCCTCAGCCACCCGGGCGGTTGCTGCGATGACCACGGCGTTCGAAACCGGACGTAACATTCGCAACAGGTCAACGCCGTCCACATCGGGTAATCCCAGGTCCAACACCACGACGTCGGGCTTGTCGTTCACCACCAGGCTGAGCCCGGCCATTGCCGTTTCGGCCTGAGCGACGCGATGGCCCAGCCCTTCGAGCGCCCGCGCCAGCGCAGTTCGAACGCGAGCGTCATCTTCAATGATCACGACAGAGGCCACGCCGGTACGTTACCGGGTTGCGCCCCCAGACCTTGCTCGGCTGCGCATTGCTGGTGGTTGGTCCCCGTTTAGGCAGGGTCGCTGCCGAAGCATAAGCCTGCATTAAGAGTGCAACAACTGTCGGGCAAACGCACTGAATCGACTTGCAGAGTTGAACGCAACCTGCGTGACTGGGGTCACCCCGGCAACCGAATCCCTTCGGATGCCTGACTTCCATCACGGAGAACCACCACCATGCGTAAACGATTAGTGATTGCAGTTGCACTCATTGCCGCTGTTGCCGCGACCGCTCCGGTCAGCGCTGCAGCCAAGAAAAAGAAGGTCACCACCACCAAGGCAAAGCCAAAGGCAACCGCTGCACCAACCACCGTTGCTGCAACGGCAACGACAGTCGCTACCGCTGCTGGAAAACTTCCTGCCACTGCCGAAAAGATCAAAGCAGCTGGCAAGATCCGAATTGGCGTCAAGTACGACGTTCCATTTATGGGCTTGCAAAACTCCATCACCAACGACGTCGGTGGCTTTGACGCCGAAATCGGCAAGATCATCACCAAGGCAATTTTCGGCAGCGCCGACAAGAGCAAAATCGAGTGGGTCGAGGCAATCAGCCGAAACCGCGAACCATTCATTCAAGAAGGCAAAGTCGACATCGTGATCTCGACCTACACCATCAACGACGCCCGCAAGAAGTTGGTCGACTTTGCCGGCCCGTATGTGTCGGCCAAGCAAGACATCTTGATCTACAAGGTTGACGCTGACTCGATCAAGTCGGTTACCGACCTCAACGGCAAAAAAGTCTGCTCCGTACAGGGCTCAACATCGTTGAACAACTTGAAGAAAGAAGCACCACGGGCTGACGTCGTTGCATTCAACACTTACTCGGAATGTGTTGAAGCCCTGAAGGATGGCCGCGTTCAAGCAGTGACCACCGATGACTTGATCCTGATTTCCTTCGCAAAGAAGTTCTCAGCGTTCCAGTTGGTTGGCAAGCCCTTCACCGACGAGCCGTACGGCATCGGCATGAAGAAGTGCGACACCGAAATGCGCAACTGGGTCAACGACCTGATTGAAAAGTCAGTTGCTAACGGTGACTATAAAAAGGCTTGGGATGCTGAAAACTCGTTGGGCGACGCAGGTCTTCCGTTGACGGTCACCCCGAAGGTAAACCGCTACGCCGCTGAAGGCTGCTGAGCAATCTGAACCAAGCGGGCGGTCACCGTATAAGCGGTGACCGCCCTTTTTGCTGCCCCACCCGCCCCTCTCGACAAAAGATACGAGATGAATGAACGTCATCTTTGAAGACGGAAACTTCGAACTGCTTATCAAAGCGTTCCTGATGACGCTCCGTCTTACCCTCGTTGCTTGCGCATTTGGTTTACTGCTTGGTTTGATACTCGCAACATGCCGGGTAAGCCCGATCAGGCCACTTCGATTTGCTGCTGGTCTATATACCAACTTCATGATCAACCTTCCTATCGCGGTATGGATTGCGCTGTTCTTCTTTGGGTTTCCCAAAATCGATTTGGCCTTCCGAAGTAACGACCTGAGCTGGGATACGTTTCGTTCCGGCCTCGTTGCTGTTGCACTTTGGGTGTCTGCTTACTTTGCCGAGGCGATTCGATCTGGAATCAACTCAGTTCCAAACGGTCAGGCCGAAGCTGCCCGGGCGATTGGTCTTCCATTCAGCAAAGTGCTTGGCTCAATCGTGCTTCCCCAAGCGCTTCGATCCTCCATCCTTCCGATCGGAGTCATTTTGAATGCCACGTACCGCAACGCCGCTGCCGTGTCGTTCATCGGGGTGAAAGACATCGTCAACGTGACCAACGAACGAGGTGACACCCTGGCGAAGTTCACCGAGTTCACCATTGCTGCGTTTGTTTGCTATTTCATCTTGGCAATCGCTACGAACGGTCTGTTCTTGTGGCTCGACAAAAATTTCGCGGTGAAACGATGAACCCCCAGTCTGGCTCGCTCAGCCGAATCCTCTCGGTGCCTCGCCCCAGAGCGGGCGAACTTGCTATTACCGAAGAGTTGGGTCCACGCGGCAAACGCAACATTGCGGTGACGACGCTAGTTTCGTTGGTCCTGGTTGCACTAGCGGGTTGGTGGATGTACAACAGGCTGAATGCCCCAACTCGCCTCTATCCAGGCGGTCAATTCCAGGGTGACCTCTGGAGGCCATTTACCCTTCAAACAACGTGGCGATTTCTTTGGAAGGGAATCTCCCAGACGCTTTCCGCTGCAGCGCTTGGAATAGTTTGCTCACTGATTATCGGCACGCTTATGGCTGCCTTGCGACATGGAGCCCAAAGGCGCCCATGGTTCGTCTCCGTCGGATTCGCTTCTGCGGTACTACTTTTGTTGGTCGCCGCTGGAGTTCTGTTTGGCCGAAATGCCATGCTCTTCGCAGCCATTGGAGCGCTGATACTTGGAATCGGGGTTGTCCCGCAAGCAGCATCGACGCTGTACATCGAGTTTTTTCGAGCATGCGCATTAGTGCTCCTCATCGCATCGCCATTCCGGTTCTACGGTGTCAGCCCCTGGCCATCGGTTGTCATCGGCCTCACGTTGTACTACTCAACAACTATCGCTGAAGTAACTCGATCTGCACTTCGATCGCTACCCAAAGGCCAAACCGAAGCCGGTCTTGCGATTGGTTTGACGCCCCGTCAAACCATGACTTCAATCTTGCTTCCACAGGG
>JANMEI010000009.1:0-4493 GCA_031376865.1 Acidimicrobiia bacterium
TAACGCCGAAAGAGACCTTGAATCATGGCGAGTTCCTCACTTGGTTTTCGTCAGTACGTCATAGCGATACGCGACCATCCACCTGAGCGCGTTCTCCACCGAAGAAACTGAACCCATTCGCGCCCTTGTAGGAGCACCACCGCCATGAGCCTTAACTTGACTGACATTTCGGCGACGCCGCCTTCCGGCTGGCCCCGAGCTCATCGCTTGAGCGACGAGCCGATCCTTCAGCCGGGAGACGCAATTGGATATGGCGCGTTGTTCAACGCTGGCTTGGTCCAACACGACGGCAGGTTTCATCTGTTCGTGCGCGGCATCCGAGACGGGTATCGACGCAATCCCAATCATGCCAGTCAAGGTGGTCCCCGTTTCCTCGACTACATCAGCGACGTGTTGTTGTTCACTTCCGATGACGGAACGAGGTACGTCTTTGACTCGGTCCTGTTGCGCAGCGAAGGCGATGTCTATGCCATCGAAGACCCGCGAGTGCAACTGGTTGCGAGTGACGGTGTTGACCACCTTGTCATGACGTACACACGACTCCCTCACGAGGGGTCGGGGCGACCGTGGCAAATCGGTGCGCATCGGTTGGTACTTGACTCGGTGAGTAACCGGCTTGTTGTCGACCACACAACGGAAAGGGTGCTCGGGCCCGCGCACCTTCCAGACAAAGACGCCGTGGTGTTTAATCTCTCCGACGGTCGGGTCGCCTTTATGCACCGCATCCATCCCGACATGCAAATCGCCGTGTTCGACGACATCGACGATCTGTGGAACGCGGACGAGCGCTACTGGGAACAGCACCTTGAAGACCTTGATGATCACGTCATTATCCGCCCGGCTCCGGGCAGTCTTGGAGTCGGCGCCGGCGCTCCACCGCTGGAGTGCGAAATTGGGTTGCTGTTGTTTTTCCATGAGCGACGAGCCGACGGCGTCTACACGATGAACGTTGCGTTGCTTGATCCTGACACTGGCCGCACCCGGGCGGTGTTGCCCGCGTCCATCATGGAGCCCGAACTTCCCTGGGAGTGTGTTGGCGATGTTGATCAGGTGGTCTTCGTCCAAGGTGTGCACCGATTGGACGACGACCGGATCTATCTCGTTTACGGGGCTGCTGACCGATGTGTTGGTGCCGCGGTTGTCAGCGAGCGAGAGCTCGTCGCGGCGTTTGCGATGATCGGTGCCTGATGATTCTGACTGATCGGGAGTAGTTCCTGCGCTTATCGATGTCGCCCGTTGCAGGGCGCTGAGTCCTGCCAGCGTTGATTCAGCACCACAGTTCATGTTCACGTGCATGACGGCGCTGTCTGCATGCAGGCCATCAGAAGTCGCCCCTGTTTCGTGGTCGTACAGCGCGAGACCAGCATCGTTGTCGCCGAGAAACCATGCGGCTGCCGCAAGAGTTCGGTCGGCCCACACTTGATCACCGGTGACAGTCCATGCCCGGAAACACGCGTCGGCCATTGCCGCAGCTTCAATCGGCTGTTGGCCAGCGTCTGGGTGCTTCGCAACAAAGTCATGGCGACTCTTACCTGTGTGACGAGTGAAGCTGAAATGTGTTCCGGTCCATTCCTGGTGGAAGAGCCATGTCAATAATCGAACACCGTCCTCAACCATGGAGCCGTCATCGAGCGCTCCGCCGGTCGCGATAAGCGCTTCGCCGAGGGTGGCGTTGGCGTACGTGAGATGAGGTTCGGGCCAAGGCCACGAATCGTCGGGCTGTGGCCGCGCAAGACCAGAGCTGAGGTGTTGAGCAAACTCACGTGTCGCCTTTGGGGTGGCGTGTAGCGCTTCGATGGCTCCAAGACACGCGAATGCCACTGACCTGGGATACGTCCCGGAATACGACGGCGCAATCTCCGCGAATAACTCCGCACTGGCAACGCGAATATCAGGAGACGGATGGTGCGTCGACGCGACGCCCAGCGCCCACAACGTGCGGCCATCGGTATCTCCAACAGGGCCTTCGTCAATCCACCTCCGTTGGTGATCGATACGGGTTCTGACCGGGCATCCACCCAGCGTTGCAGCGCGAATGAAGCCCAGGGCGCAGCGTGAGATCCAGTGGAGATCCGGAGTGTTCTGTGCAGTCCACGTTGCTCGGCTGCATACCATAAGCGCACGTGCATTGTCGTCGATACAGTACCCATGCTCCCAACGAGGAATGCAAAACCATGCATGCTCAAACACGGCCGTACTGTCGGTGAGATCTGCAAGATGGCGATAGTTCGGAACGGGGAAGCCCGGTTGCGACGGCATTCTCATGATGCTCCGACCTGTGTTGAACCCTGCCCTACAGTCGCTCTAGCCAGTTCAATCATGAAGTTCGTTGGTTCATCGTTGGCTTGATGCTCGACGACTAAGTCGGCCAACTTTGCGAATGATTCGCCGACCGCTGGCCACAACATGGTTTGTCCGAGACAAAGCGCCCTGCGGCTCATCTGTTGTGCCCGAGGGGGATTGCAAAGTACACGTACGATTGCATCAGCCATGGCGACAGTGTCGTGATGGCTCACGACGATCCCTGCTCCGCTGTTCAACAGTTCAGCTGCATGAGGAAAATCAGTCGCCACCACTGGCCGTCCGGAGGCCAACGCTTCGACAAGCACTCCCGAGGTGACTTGCTCGGTTGAGTCGTAGGGGATCAGAACGAGGTCGGCGTTGCCGATGATCGGGAGCAACTCGGGGATCGGGCGATAGGTGGCATCAAACTCAACATGGTCGCTGATGCCAAGGTGGCGGGCGCGAGCCACCAGGGCGTTTCGGTACTGTTCGCCATTTGCCTGCCGAACGTTGGGATGCGTCTCGCCGACGATGCGATAACGCACATCAATTCCGCGCCGCACAACTTCGGCAACAGCATCGATTCCATGCTCAAGACCCTTCCCCGGTCCGACGAGTCCCCACGTAAGAATCTCGGGTTGTCGTTCACTCGAAAGTGGGAGTCGGTATGGCGTTGAGTGCGCACCGTGCGCGATCACCACCACCTTGTGTGTCGGGACCGATGACACTTGCAGCAACCGTCGTCGCGCCGCTTCAGACATCACCACGACGCAAGCACATTCACGCCCGAGAACAGCAAGTATTCGTCGTTGATTCATGCTTGGGTCGCGCACCACGGTGTGAAGAACGGCAAGGATTGGTACCTGGACACCGTCCAGAAACGCCACAACTTCGTTACCGTCCGCACCGCCAAAGATGCCGTATTCGTGTTGCAGGATCACCACGTCGCATGAGTTGGCACAGCGAATCGCTCGGTTTAGCGAGTCATTGTCACCATGAATCCATTGCACGCTGGATCCACGCTCCAGTCCCCAGGGGCGTGGAGCGGGCAGCACTTCAATGATCGGCAACTCAAGTTCGGGTCGAACCTGCGACAGTGCTCGGCGGGTGGCTGCTGAGAACGTCGCAAGCCCACACTGCGTGGGCGGATACGTGCTGACAATCGCAATACGACGGGCGATGCACTGCGAAGGACTCGTCATCGTTCCACTTTGTCAATCCTGTGTGCCACTCCCAAGGGGCAAAGGTCCCGACATTGGTGAAGATTGGCCATGCAGGCGTCAGGTCGACATCACACAGGACTTTTGGCCCCAAGAAATCGCCGATTGGATCTCAGCGTGTCTCCCAATGGCCCTGTTGAATTCACACTCACCGGGTCATGGTTGACTCGTGAATCACACGGGCATTTTTATCGACCGGAGCGATGCTGGACGCAGGCTAGCTCGACGCCTGAGCCACCTGAACCTGGGCGACGCAGTGATCCTTGGTCTCCCTCGCGGAGGGGTTGCTGTCGCTGCCGAGGTCGCCAACGCGTTGCATCTCCCACTCGACGTCATAGTGGTTCGAAAGTTGGGCTTGCCGTTTCAGTCCGAACTTGCGATGGGGGCAATCGGGGAAGATGGCATACGGGTCATGAACGACGAGGTACTCCAGTCTTCTGAAGTAACGGAATCTGACATCTGGGCCGCTGAGGCACACGAGCGAACAGAGTTGGAACGTCGCGTTACGTTGTATCGAGGAAACCGGAATCGAGTCTCGATTCGCGGACGAACAGCTGTCATCGTCGACGACGGTGTGGCAACCGGGTCAAGCGCAAAAGCAGCATGTCAAGTTGCTCGGTTGCAAGGCGCCCGTCAAGTCATCATTGCCGTGCCCGTTGCTCCATCTGATTGGGATGAGCGAATCGGTCCCGACGCTGATCTGTGTGTTGCGTTAACCACCCCGCCGGGATTTGCGGCAGTGGGTCAGTTTTATAGTCACTTCGAGCAAGCAACAGATGCGGATGTCGCCAGACATCTTCGACAATCTGACGAACGGCTTCTCGAGGCGGGGGCGAGATCATCTGTAGACATTCGTTCTGGTTTCGGCACCGATCGCGAGGTGAACATACCTGTCACCCATTCGGAGTTGATCGGGCATCTCGTGGTACCACCCAATGACAGCCACTTGGCTCCGGCGATGGTGGTGTTTGCGCACGGCAGCGGCAGCAG
>JANMEI010000071.1:0-4073 GCA_031376865.1 Acidimicrobiia bacterium
GCCGACCTGCGTTTGAGCGAGCTGGCGTGTTAATGGCTGACGATGTCACCGTATATGAGCATATGAAGCTTCGGCTGCTGAATGGCAGCCACTCAGGTCTTGCGTACCTTGCGGCTTTGGCAGGCATTCATTTTGTGCACGACGCCGTTCAAGACCAGAGATTTTCGAGCTTCCTTCGTGTGTTCATGAAAACCGAAGCTGCACCCAATCTCACGCCACCTCCTGGTATTCAGTTGGATTTGTATCAAGAGTCGCTCATTGAGCGGTTCTCGAATCCTGCGATCGCAGACACCGTTGGGCGGCTGTGCATGGATGGCACCGCCAAGTTTCCTACGTTCCTTGTTCCTACCGCCGAGGCGCAGATCAAAAGTGGTGGACCGCTCAATCTCGTTGCGCTGATGACCGCTGGGTGGTGTCGGTATCTGCGCGGAGTCGCGGATGACGGCACCCTGTTGACCCTGGCGCACGACCCGGGCATCGCCGAGGCCACCGCAGCTGCGCACGAGTCGATTCATGACCCGCGTGCGTTTCTGGCGTTGGAGTCAGCGTTGGGAGCAAATCTGAGCAAATCGGACCGGTTCGTATCGGCCTTCACCCGTGCACTTACGGATCTTGAAAAGTTCGGAGCGCTGCAGACCTTGGCAATGTGGGTGCAATCTCATGATTGACCAGTCGCAGGGTGGTGCCGTTCTTATTACCGGTGGTGCGGGTGACATTGGATCGGCAGCGGCATCGATCCTCGCTCATCGCTTTTCGGCTGTCGTGCTGGCCGACCATCCGGGAGCGAGAGAGCGGCTAGCGATCAACGCAGCCGAGTTGCGTAGCTCAGGGATTGTGGTCCACGAGTTGCAGTTTGATGTCACTCGGCGAGACGAAGTGCGGGACGCGTTTGATGAGTGCGCTGACTTAGCGTTGCCGGTGTCGGCCATTTTCAACAACGCCGGTTATCAAGGCAGTTTTGCCCGCATCGATCAACTTGATTCTGCTGATGTCGAGCGCGTCCTGACGGTTAATGTCGTCGGAGTCTTCAACGTGATCGCAGAGGGGTCTGCGCGAATGATTGAGCGTGGAGTCGGTGGTGCCATTGTCAATACTGCATCTATGGCTGGTGTCGGTGGTGCACCCAATATGGCTGCCTATTCGGCATCCAAGGCGGCCGTGATTGGTTTGACCAAGACGGCAGCGAAGGACCTTGCGCCGTTCAACATCCGTGTGAATGCTGTGTCGCCCGCCTTTATCGGTCCTGGTGCGATGTGGGATCGTCAGGTTGAATTGCAAGCTGCAGCAGGTAGCCAGTACTACGCGTCATCGCCCGACGAAGTCGCAAAACAAATGATCAACATGGTTCCCTTGCGGCGTTACGGCTCGTTGGCTGAAGTTGCGACAGTGGTTGACTTTCTGTTGTCCTCTGGTGCGTCCTATCTCACAGGGGTCAACCTCGAAGTATCGGGCGGGTCCGCTTAATGTTCGAGTTTGTGTAGCGATGATGTGAGGATGGAGGAGTGGGTATGAATGCAACAGAACTCGATGGCGCCATCCGGCTGCAAAGCGACCGCCAACGAGAGATCTACCGGATTGCGTTGCGGCAAGGCTCCGTAGACGTTTCGAACCTCGCCGAGCGGTTCGACGTCACTACTGAAACAATTCGCCGAGACCTCTCCGAACTACAGGATCGAAAACTCTTGCAGCGTGTTCATGGTGGCGCGGTACTTCTTGAGCGGCATTCCCACGAGCCAATGGTCGCCGAGCGCGACATGCACAATGCGCAAGAAAAACTGGCGATTGGGCGTATCGCTTCGCAATTGGTACCCGCTGGTGGAACCGTCATTATCGATTCTGGTTCTACCGGCCAACGACTGGCCGAGGTCCTCCCGATAGATGATGGCGTTCACGTCACCACCAACTCGCTAGCCACTGCACTGACGTTAGCTCGGCGTGGAATCGCTAGCTTGTCTGTTTTGGGCGGGGTGGTACGTACGAGTACTTTTGCGATGACCGATGCTCAAACCGTTGAAGCGGTTCGAGCGATGCGAGTAGACGTGTTGTTTATGAGTTGTGACGGACTTTCAGTAACGCGTGGGCTCACCACTCCGTACGAATCTGAACATCACGTCAAGCGAGCAATGATCGCCAGCGCACGTAAAGTTGTCGCGTTGGTTGACCATAGTAAGTTCGCAAATGATCTGACGTTCTGTTTCGCTAGCTTGTCCGAAATCGATGTGCTCGTGACGGATTCTCGGACAAGCGATGATGAGGTTGAGCTACTGGTCGAGGCTGGGATTGACGTTCACCGTGCCTGACGCTATCCAGGTCCCGTCGCCGCGGGAGCTGGAGCAGATTGCGATATCGGTTGCCTTGCAGGCCGCATCTATTGTTCGAGCTGGGTGGGGAAGCGCCACGTCGGTTGGGACGAAAAGTTCGGCAACGGACGTGGTCACGCAGACAGATCTTGATGCCGAGACGCTGATTCGAAATCTGTTGATTGCGGCAACTCCGGGATGCGGCATCGTGGGCGAAGAGGGTGGCACGTTGCGTCCAGAGAGCTCGTTGCAGTGGGTGGTCGACCCGCTTGATGGCACGGTGAACTTCTTGTACGGTGTCCCGATTTTTGCTGTCAGTATCGGCGCCGCCGTGGCTGGGGAGTTTGCGGCCGGCGCTGTTGTTGACGTCATGCGCGGTGAGGTGTTTTCAGCTGCACTTGGTGAGGGCGCTCGCCTCGATGGAAAGCCCATTCGATGTTCTCCGGCCGCTGATTTGGGTACTGCACTGGTGGTGACGGGGTATTCCTATACGCCTCGTTTGCGTGCGATTCAGGGGGAGCTTGTTTGTCGGCTGTTGCCGGTGGTGCGCGACGTTCGGTGTTTTGGTTCGGCTGCGCTGCACTTGTGTTGGGTTGCATGTGGCCGCGCCGATGCGTACTTCGAACGTGATATCAAGATCTGGGATTGGGCTGCAGGTTCGTTGATTGCAAGCGAAGCCGGCGCGACCGTCGACTTTCCATGCCCTGAAAATGATGGTCTCGTGATGTCATCCGCTCCTGGCTGTGCCGACTTGCTTCGCGAACACGTGGCGCATGAAGTCATTGACGTGCGACCCAAAAGCACTTCAGTCGACGTTGAGTAGCTGACCAGCAGCGGTGATGTGTTGAGCGACGCCTTCGGACAGGCGTGCGCCTTGTTGCACGTCTCGCCACCTTTCGATTTCGTGCACTGTTGTTTGTTGAAGGGAACAGATGCGTTGGAGGTAATGCTCACGTAGCGTTTCAATCACGGAGCTGGATCCGCCCGGAAGGTGCTCACCCAACTCGAGTTGACTCCCTTCAAGGAGCAACGACGAGCGCGCGATGTCGCCAACGGCTGAACCGCGACACGCATCGAACCAGTCAACTATGACGGGACCGGCTTTGGTCAACATCACATTTTTGGGATGGAAATCACCGTGGCAGAGCACCGCTGGTGTATTCGAGATCGGCACCATGTCGATGAGTTGAAGTAACTCGGTGTGGGTTCTCCGGGACGCTTCGCGAAGCTTGGTCACCAAACGAGTGCGTTGGGCCGGAAGTGAGATCAACGGGGCGACGGCAAAGACTTGGTGATGGAGTTCGGCAAGTACCTCCCCGAAGGACTCTGCCGACGAGGGCTGTGACAACAACGAGTCCCACATGGTGGGGCCATCGATTCGTTCGAAAATGCTGATATCGCGGCCGTGAAGTCGCTCAATTCCGAGAACTCGTGGAACCGGCAGACCCGACTGGCTCACGGTTGCGGCGTAGGCCGCCTCGAATCGAATCCAGCCTTCGGGAGTGCTTGCCAGCGGTACCTTTGCGACCGCTGAGGAGCCCCATTCATGGACAACAGATCTGCTGCCTCGAGCCAGTGGGGCCCCTAGCGATGTCATGTTTGCACCACACTCGCGACACTAGTGCCGCACGGCGGGTGCACGTCGGGTTGCGGACGCGAGGTCTACTCGATCACCATTTGATTGGTGCGTGCATGAGTCGTGACGTGTCGGTGAGTTGCCCGACGTTGCAGTCTCCGTTTTGGCGGACGCAGTTGGCCAACCAGGTTGCCGAA
>JANMEI010000090.1:0-1515 GCA_031376865.1 Acidimicrobiia bacterium
CGCGAATCGAACGATCTGAAGAAGATCGCTACATGCTCTATACCGGCGGTACTACCGGTATGCCAAAGGGTGTTGTGTTTCGAATGGGTGACTTTGTGAATCGTACGTTCACGGGGTACTTCTATCGGGGGTGGCCCGTTCCGGTGAGCGCTGACGATGTCGTTGCTCAAGCGTTGTATCAACAGAGTCGGGGAGAGCGACGAACTTCCTTGGTGGGTTGCCCGCTTATGCATGGCACCGGCATGTGGTTGGGTGCGTTCTATGCACACTTAATGGGTGGCACCACCATCACGTTGGCCAATCGTGGTTTTGACGCGCAGCAAATGTGGGCCATGGCTGCCGCGGAGCAAGCCGATGCGGTGACAATTGTTGGAGACTCTTTTGCGATTCCGATGGTCCGCGCCCTGGACCAAGCGGTAGCTGACGGCGTCCCGTTCGATCTTGGATCGATGCGCATCATCCAGTCTTCGGGTGTGATGCTGTCCGCTGAAACCCAACAGGGCCTGCTTCGTCATCTCGACGTGCGGATTGTTGACTCGATGGGTTCGACCGAAGGCGGAATGGCGCGCCGGATCGCCACACGCAATACGCCGATCGACACCGCCACCTTTGAGTTGTTGCCGGGCACCAAGCTCATCACCGACGATGGGCGTATCGTCGAACCTGGATCAGGCGATGTTGGTCGCATCGCAGCCTCAGCGGTCGTTCCGCTTGAGTACTACAAAGACCCCGAGAAGTCCGCAGCAACGTTTGTGGTCATTAACGGTGTTCGCCATGCACTGGCTGGCGACTATGCGACGATCGATGCTGAGTATCGGTTGGTCTTGTTTGGACGAGGCTCGCATTGCATCAACACCGCTGGCGAGAAAGTGTTTCCAGAAGAAGTTGAAGAATCATTGAAGCGCCATCCGCTCGTTCGAGACGCATTGGTCGTGGGCGTTGAGGACATCGAAACTGGGTTTGGCCAACGGGTTTGTGCGGTTGTTGCTGCGGACTCTGGCCGCGTGAGCAGTGAGCAATTGCGTGACCATGTTCGAGGTGAGCTCGCCGGTTACAAAGTGCCGAAGATCGTGATAATCGTGTCGCAAGTTGAACGAAGTGCAGCTGGCAAGGCTGACTACCCGTGGGCGTTGTCGCAGTTTCAGTAGTGCTGCGAGTGCAGGCCCGCGAATTTGCGCTTCGCCACCTGTTAGCCCTTTCGCCACCTGTTAGGCGTTTCGCCACCTGTTAGCGCAAGGTCGCTACTTGTCGCCTTCTCCTCAATCGTACGGCTAGGACACTGGCCGATAGTTCGTTTTGCTTCACGATGGGAAATCGATATCGCCATCGCGACAGGGTTCGGTTGTTCAACGATCCTTCGATGAACCGATATCGATTGAGAAACACCGTCAAGGTTGGTTCACGACCCATTACACCCACCGTTTCGCGATCAAGTGCCTTCCGAATTTGCTCGATCGGTCGAGGGCTCTTCACTCCAAACCCAAACTGCTGCAATGCCAGCGCCACGTCGGCCGC
>JANMEI010000112.1:0-2454 GCA_031376865.1 Acidimicrobiia bacterium
CGATCGTGATCGATGATGATGGCTCGGCACCGATTCCGTCCACCAATTCGGAGTCGGGCCACGGACTGCTGAGTATGCGAGAACGAGCTGTTGCGTGTGGCGGAACGCTCCATATTGAACAATCACCGCGAGGCGGATGGCGCATCGCAGCAAACATCCCCTGCGTTCCGTAAATGAGTACATCGCAACTCGGCTCCGCATCAGTAGTGGCCGCTCGTCAACTCAGGGTAGTCATCGCTGATGACGACGACAGTGTGCGTAACGATCTTCGACGCCTCTTGGAGCTCGAGTCCGATATCGAAGTGGTCGCAGTAGCCCACAACGGGCAACATGCCATTGACCAATCTGTGACCCATCGACCCGACGTCGTTGTGCTCGATGTGCGAATGCCGATTCTCGATGGCATCGCCGCTACCGCGGCTCTCCGTCACCCCTCTCATCTTGATGCTCACGTCCCGTCAGTACTCGTGCTCACTACGTTCGATCTCGATGAGTACGTGTTGGGTGCAATTCGAGCAGGTGCGGCAGGATTTCTTTTGAAGGATCAGGCTCCTGAGCAACTCGCTGACGCGGTCCGCACGGTAGCTTCCGGCGATGCTGTTCTGGCTCCACGAGCGACCGCACGACTGTTGGAAGAACTGACCCATCCCCGTTCAGCGACGAACCCAAAACTGCAGTTGCTCACACAGCGAGAACGTTCAGTGTTGGAGCTGATGGCCAAAGGACAGAGCAACGACGAGATTGCTGATGCGCTCTTCGTGTCGATTCCTACGGTGAAAACCCATGTCAGCAATTTGCTCACAAAACTGGAACTCGAAAATCGAATTCAAGTTGTTGTGTGGGCTTACGAAAACCGAATCGTCACGGTCGGCTGAATCATCCTCGAGGCGGATTCAAAGCCTTGTCGTGTTTGACATGCTGATTGTATGAAACGAACCCGGATCGCGGTGCATCTCATCACGATGCTCCTGACCCTAGCGACGATGCTTGCCCTCGGGGCTGCAATTGTGTACTCCAACCGAGCAAAGGGTGTGGCAGGTGCAGCAGTACTGCTCATTGCAGCAGTCTTGGGCGGCGGCGCTGGCTATCTTGTTGCCCGTCGTCGGGCTCGTCGCCATGCACCACACCGGATAGTTGTTCGCCGCGGAACTTGGTTGATGATGATTCCCTTTGCAATCGGATCCATCATCGTGGCTCCGTCAATTGGTCTGTGGTGCATGGCGTTCCTCATCGGTTTGGGGCTCGCCACCGTCATCGCGTTGATGAGACGCATCGAAGGCAACAACGTTGCCATCCCCGCAGGTATCGGAGCTGCGGCTGGAGTCATTGCAGTTCTTGTTCTATCGCAAGCAAATCTCCGCAGCTCAGTTGATCAAGTAGCTGTGGCGAACGGGGTGTCCGCAGAACAGACCAAACGACTGCCGAGTTCCATTTCCCTTACTACGGCACAGTCGCTGTCCACCGACCCTCGAACCGGAGTGCTGGCGGGCTCACTACGCGAAGCTCGTCAACAAACGATGACCTCGCAGTTCACCGGATCACTGCGTTTTGCAGCGATGGGCGCCGCCGCCAGCTTGTTTCTTTCTTTCTTGCTCCCGCGACATTTGCTTTCGCAACCTCTTCTCGGCGTAAAGGACACCAAATGAAACTGTCGCTCAACAATCAAGAGCAATCAATTTCCGACGACTACTCCGACGACCTGTTGCTGTGGGCAATTCGTGATGGCGCTGGATTGACCGGGACACACTTCGGTTGTGGAGTCGGCCAGTGCGGTTCCTGCATGGTTTTGGTCGACGGCGCACCGACTCGATCGTGTCAAACCCCTGCCGCTGATGTGACGAGTGCGACTATTACGACCATCGAGGGTTTAGCGAAGGGTGCCTCGTTGAACGATCTACATCCGGTGCAGCAAGCCTTTGTCGAATTTCCATTGCAATGCCAGTGGTGTTTGCCTGGTCACGTCATGACTGCGATCGCGTTGCTGGATCGCATTCCACAGCCCACGTCTGCCGATATCGAAACGGCGATTGCCGAGAACTTGTGTCGGTGCGGGGGATACAACCAGATCCGCAACGCGATCAACCGCGCTGCTGAGTTGATCAGGAGCGCGAAGTGAACGACAAAATCAGCCGACGAGGCCTCTTGATTGGAACGTCCGCCACTGGGGCACTCCTGGTTGGAACATACCTTGCTCGGGGCCCAATACTCCAGCGAGCCGTCACCACGTTCTTGCTTGATGGTGAGGCATCTCCGCCGGCCGGGAATGCAGGTGCAGCCGCGCACGATATGTGGTTTGAAGTACCAGTTGAAGGGAGGGTTGTTGTCTACATCCCGAAAGCCGAGATGGGACAGGGGATCCACACCGCTCTCGCTCAAATTGCGGACGAAGATCTGGAGCTACGAATGGACCAGATAGAGGTCCAACAAGTGGCGCTCGTGACAACGTCGACAGGA
>JANMEI010000144.1:0-3783 GCA_031376865.1 Acidimicrobiia bacterium
GGACCAGCGGGTGGCGATAATCGTTGTCGTACACAAGCGCGCCAACGTTGAGGGTGGTGGTTGCTTCGGCAGCGACAGTCAACGGCACAGTTGGTGACCAGGATTCACCAAAGTGATCGGGCAGAAAGAGCGTTGAGTAACCAAACCCCTCTGCAGCTTTGGCGGTTTCACGCCAATCTGTGGCCGAAGGCGAATGTTGCAATTGAATACCGAATCGAAACGGGTGCACCTAGCTACTCTAGAGAAGCTGTTGGCTGCTTCGGTGTCGGTTGACCCTCGGCCAGTTAACACTCCCGAGATTGTCCAATCTGGCCAGTACGATGTGTTGATGAGTTCTTCCGCCGATTCCGCACGCCACTGGTCCCCCACCACGTGGCGCGACTATCCGGCGTTACAACAACCGAAGTGGCCCGACGTTGGCCATCTCGACGCCGTCACCAAAAAGTTGTCTGGTCTGCCACCGTTGGTGTTCGCCGGTGAGGCACGGACCCTCACTAAGGCCTTGGGCGATGTGGCCGAAGGCCGTGCCTTCCTGCTCCAAGCCGGCGACTGCGCCGAAAGCTTCCACGATCAGTCCGCTGCGTCCATTCGTGAACGACTCAAAGTAATTCTGCAGATGGCCGCGGTGCTGACGTATTCGGGTGGCCTACCTGTTGTCAAGGTGGGCCGTATTGCAGGTCAGTTTGCCAAACCCCGAAGCTCCGACACCGAGGTCATCGATGGTGTCGAGCTGTCATCGTTTCGCGGTCATATCGTTAACGACGACGCTCCCTTTGCCGAAGCCCGCGTCCCAGACCCTGACCGACTTATAGCTGCGTACCAGCAGTCGGCACAGACACTCAATTTGCTACGTGCATTTACGAAAGGCGGGTACGCCGATATCTCCCGTGTGCATGCATGGACGCAAGAGTTTGTCGCCGCTACGCCGGAAGGTCGCCGATACGAGCAGCTCGCGTCAGAGATCGAACGGGCGATTCGTTTTATGAGCGCTTGCGGAATTGACCTCGAGAACGATGCGCACTTACAACAGGTCGACTTGTGGACCAGCCACGAGGCACTCCTCCTCCACTATGAAGAAGCGTTAACTCGAAGTGACACCACCAGCGGTGATTGGTACGACTGTTCAGCACACATGTTGTGGATCGGCGAGCGAACCCGTGGATTGACCGACGCCCATGTCGAATTTCTGCGCGGCGTTCACAACCCAATTGGCTGCAAGATCGGGCCAAGTGCGACGGCCTCGGACGTGTTGGCATTATGCGAGGCACTCAACCCTGACCGCATCCCTGGCCGATTGACGCTTATTGTTCGAATGGGTGCCAGCAAAGTTGCCCAACAACTTCCGATGCTCCTTGCTGCCGTCCGAGACAGCGGTCATCCGGTGGTGTGGGCATGCGATCCTTGTCATGGCAATACCTTCACCGCCGACTCGGGACACAAAACCCGTAAGTTCGACGACGTGCTGTCCGAAGTGCAGGGCTTCTTCGCAGCGTGTCGAGCGGAGGGCGTCCATCCCGGCGGCTTGCATTTGGAGCTCACCGGTGACGATGTGACTGAGTGCCTCGGTGGTTCTATCTCGGTCGAAACCGACCAGCTTGCTGGCAACTACCGCACCATTTGCGATCCGCGCCTGAATGCCCGCCAGTCACTCGACCTCGCCTTCAGTGCCGCTGAGTTGCTTCGGCCGTAACGTTTTCGTTCCGTCCTCACATTTTCCATGCCCAATCCAGATCTGACGTTGCTCCGCGCGCTTGCTATCAGCGCGGCCGGGTGCGCGGCAGGGTTTATGAACTCGATCGTTGGCTCAGGGACGTTGATCTCGTTTCCCACCTTGGTCAACGTAGGGTTTGACAGCATTGCGGCCAACGTCGCCAACAACATTGGACTGTTCCCAGGATCCACCAGTGCCGCCTACGGCTACCGTCGCGAGCTTGCTGGGCAACGGAGGCGTCTGTTGTTGCTGTCCACTGCCTCCGCAACCGGCGCAGTGATCGGAGCGATCCTCCTCTTCACGCTCTCCAAAGCGGCATTTACCTACATCGTTCCGTTTTTGATCCTCATCGGGGTAATGCTGGTCGTACTTCAACCCACCATCATGACGAAGGTCAAGGTGCGACAAGCAAACCGGTCGGCCCAACAACAACCCGGCTCAACTCAAACGACGAGGGAAGTCACCCCACTGTTGTGGTTAGCCGTCTGTGCGGCTGGCGTGTACGGCGGATACTTCGGGGCGGCTCAAGGCGTCATTTTGATCGGCATCATGGGCATCTTGCTGCAAGACGAACTGGTTCGAATCAACGCCGCCAAAACGTTCTTTCGGCAGTGGTCGGCTGTGTCGCCGCCCTCGTTTTCATTGCTCGGGGCAATGTGCCGTGGACAGCGGCTGGGTTGGTTGCCGTTGGTTCCGTTACTGGTGGGCTCATCGGAGCACGAATCGGTCGCAAGATTCCACCGAATGTTCTGAGAGCCGTCGTTGCCATAGTTGGAGTCATCGCTGCCACCAAACTGTTCTGGCAGGCATTCAGATAGGGTTATCTGCATGTCGCCAACCGCCTCCGGCGAAACCATTGTCCTCTTTGATGGTGTTTGTAACCTGTGTGCGGGAGTCGTGAAGTTCTTGGTCCCGAAGGACCCAACCGGACGTCTGCGATTCGCCTCGTTGCAGTCTCTTGCCGGGCAGCACCTCCTCACTAGCTTCAACGTGTCACCGACCGACGATTCGGTAGTGGCCATCGTCGACGGTCATGCATACATTCGCAGCGACGCAGCGATGGCTATAGCTCGGGCGATGGGTGGCCAATATCGGCTGGCAGCAGCAGTGGCCCGGTTGATCCCACGTCCAATCCGGGACACTGTGTATCGGTATGTCGCCTCTCACCGCTACCGATGGTTTGGTCAGAAAGATGAATGCTGGTTGCCGACGCCTGCTTTGCGGGCGCGCTTTCTTCTCGATGGCTGATCAACCAACACCGTCAACGGGCCTATTCTGAAGCGATGAATCATCCCCTGGCCGACTCGTCGTGGACAGACCCTGCGGTGATCTCCGAACGTTCACGAGCCTGGGCCAACACCATGGCTGGACATCAGTCAGCTCCCGGCGACACCCGTCTTGCGCATGCCGATACTCATGTTGAGCTCGATCACCAAAGTCCTATCATGCGCCAGGAACGCGAAGAGTACGAGGCAGGGCACCTGGTGCGCGGTGCAACCCTCAGCAGCGGGGCCGGATCTCGAATGGTTGATGAGGCTCCCGATCCGGTGCGCACCTGTTTTGAACGAGACCGCGACCGCATCCTTCATTCCTCTTCGTACAGACGACTTGCGGGCAAAACGCAGGTGTTCGTGACTCCCACCGATCACCAACGAACCCGAATGACCCACGCGATCGAGGTTGCCCAGGTAGCCCGTTCAATCGCACAAGCGCTTCGGTTAAACGTTGCCTTAGCTGAAGCAATCGCAATCGGCCACGACTGTGGCCACGGGCCCGGCGGCCACGCCAGCGAGGATGCGCTCTCGCCGTATCTTGAGGGTGGTTACGATCACGCCGTGTGGGGCGCAGATGTGGTGTTGGCGCCACTCAACCTGTGTCTCCAAACGATCGATGGAATCAGAAATCACTCCTGGTCTCGACCGGCACCGATGACACCCGAGGGGGAAGTGGTGTCATGGGCAGACCGCATTGCCTATGTGTGCCATGACTTCGAGGACGCCGTGTCTGCTGGCATTATCACCGCCGACGTACTTCCCCCTGACGTGGTGCAACAGTGCGGTGTCACCCGGTCC
>JANMEI010000235.1:0-1113 GCA_031376865.1 Acidimicrobiia bacterium
AATCAAAGGGTGAAAGAAAGTCTAGTTCAGAAACAAAAGCAGATGCTAAAGTATTTGCAGATGAATTTGACAAACGTAGCAAAGGCAAAGGTGCTGACCTTACAGTGGATGTTGGAAAAGCACTTGATAAAGTAGACATGCCGTTGCAGGCCTACTTCCGCATCAACAAAGAAAACATGGGCCAGTTCGAACGTACACTTATCATCGCTGATAAAGGTTCCAAGGTTCACTACATCGAAGGCTGCTCGGCTCCGGTGTACTCCAGCGACTCGCTGCACTCCGCCGTGGTGGAACTCATCGCGCTCGAAGGCAGCCACATCACGTACTCAACCATTCAAAACTGGTCAAACAACGTGTTCAACTTGGTCACCAAGCGAGCACGCGCCGAAGCCGAATCTCGGGTCAGCTGGATCGACGGAAACATTGGTAGCCGTCTCACCATGAAGTACCCGGCCATCTACTTGATGGGCCCGAAGGCTACGGGTGAAGTGTTGTCCGTTGCCTACGCAGGTGAAGGCCAACATCAAGACACCGGCGCCAAGATGGTGCACGCTGCTCCCGAGACAACCAGCTCGGTTGTGTCCAAATCCATCTCGAAAGACGGCGGTCGCACCAGCTACCGCGGTTTGGTTCGGGTCGAGGAAAATGCTGAAGGTTGCAAGAGCCATGTGCAGTGCGATGCGCTTATCCTCGACGGTGACAGCCGCAGCGATACGTACCCATACATCGAACGAAACGCCGGCGTGATGGACGCCCAAATTGGCCACGAAGCCACCGTGTCCAAGGTCGGTGACGATCAGCTGTTCTATCTGCAGTCACGTGGTCTGTCGAAAGAACAGGCGACGGCGATGATCGTCAACGGTTTCATGGAGCCGGTGACGCGTACCTTGCCGATGGAATTCGCGGTCGAGTGGAGCCGTCTGGTGGAGCTGCAAATGGAAGGCTCGATCGGCTAGATCTCTTGGCTAAGTGCCGTTGGCCAGCCCGGGCTGTCCTCTACGCTGGCCGCCGATGTCGACTGTCTGGCGTTTTGTCCTCGAACTTCACCGACGCGCCGGGCAACTACGCGTCGGTGCGCTCGTTGCATCGATCACGTTACGGGCGGTCACTTCG
>JANMEI010000243.1:0-2600 GCA_031376865.1 Acidimicrobiia bacterium
TCATGCCCCGCCCAGCGGTGAGGGCCAGCAGGGTTTGACCGTCGTTTGCGAATAGGGCATCGAGTAGGTCCCGGCGGGTTGGGTCAGCAAGAGCTCGAAACACGATGTCCACATCCTCATGATAGGAAACCAAATGGTTACCTGTCAAGAGGCAGAACCTGTCCAGAATCGGGAACGAACAACGAAGAAGCCAGGAGCAAAACATGAGAGTGAATCGTCCGGAAGACGCAACGACAATCGAAGCGGACGCCAACGTTCCGCTCGTTCGAATCACTTGTGATTTCAAGGTTTCACCGGAACGAGACGGTCTCCTCGACTCGTCGATGAACTCATAGGTGTACTGATGAGTGTGAAGCCAATGACAGTAGAGGAATACGTCGCAACATTTTCCTTCGATGTTCAAGACACGTTGCGAATTCTAAGAGACACGATCTATGCCGCGATCCCCAAAGCAACCGAGACGATCCGTTACGCCATGCCGACCGTGTGATGATGATCGCAACCGATCGTCGACGGCCTAGCGGTCGAACAGTTGCTACGCGAGTCCGAACAGCAATGCAACGTGTCTAACGAAATCATCGCCGCTCACTCGCTCGACGATGTCGGGACGCACCCTGACTTCGGTTCGGCGGCTGCGATGGATGCTCATTCATCTGGTCGAAGAAGTCGCCCGTCACGTCGACCAGATGGACATTATTTGCGAGCTCCTCGACGGCTCGAAGGGGACCTACTAACCATGCCAGGCGACCTTCACCGAAGGCCGCTATTTTCGAGCGGCGAGGGTGTGGGCAACGAGTGCATTGGCGTGACCGTGGCCGAGGCCGTGTTCTGTTTTGAGCCAATTGACAATTTCCATATGCTTGGCGAGGGCGCAGCCGCTTATGAGCGTGGTCCAATGTTCGATTGGTTGGCCGTAGGTTTTCTCGATCGATGGAAAATAGGCAGCAGGCCCCTTAGCCGCACCGTTTGAACTGCCCTTCTTGTCGGTGGTCATCGCTGGGTACCGTCGAACATTTGGCCGATGCGGATTGCGTTGCCGAATGGGTCGCGTATTCCGAAATCGATCCCGTAGGGTTTTGGGGAGGGTTCGTCTGTGATGTCAACGCCACGTTCTTTGAGGGTGGCGAACGTTGCGTGGGCGTCGTTGGTGGTGAGACATAGCCAGCCGCCCATTGCGCCTTTGGTCACGAGATCTCGTACT
This sequence comes from Acidimicrobiia bacterium, assembly GCA_031376865.1. GTDB lineage: Bacteria > Actinomycetota > Acidimicrobiia > Acidimicrobiales > JANYDT01 > JANNBN01. The sequence continues at coordinate 1,202 of JANMEI010000243.1, forward strand.
TGGGCGGCGGTTGCTTCGTCCATTGCTGGTGGTCCTGGTCGTTCGAGAAGGATCTCACGGTTGAGGTCTCCTGGGACTCGGACAGTCAGCCATCGCATGAAGCCGAGATCAATGTCTGAAGCCACTTCGAGGCCGAGAACGTCAACGTAAAACGTGCGTGCTTCATCTTGGTCGAGTACGAATATTTGGGATCTGCTGATTGAGTTGTACATGCATTCAGCGTAAGGGGGCGGGTGGTTCGTTTGCTTCTCCGAAACTGCTCGGCCGAACCCACGCCTTTACGAAACAGTTCGGTACGTCGGGTAACGGCCCGTGTTGCCGATACTGGGTTGGGGTCTCGCCAACAATGCTGGTGAAAGTTCTACTGAACGTTCCAAGGCTAGAGAAACCGACTTCCATACAAATCTCGGTGACGTCACGTTTGGTGCTGCGCAGTAGGTGCATGGATCGTTCCACTCGGCGGCGTTGCAGGTAGCGGTGTGGTGTTTCTCCGAACGTAGCTTTGAAGGTTCGAATGAAATGGGCCTGAGACACGCAAGCGATGTTCGCGAGTGAGGCGATGTTTAACTCATTGCTGAAATCTCGGTCCATTGCGTCACGTGCGCGCAACATAAACCGGTTGGTGATCTCACGCTCCGACAACACAAACCCATTCAAGCAGAACCTCCCAAATTTACGGGACGGGCGAGCTACGAGTCGATCAGGAAATCACTCTGTTGCTACCCGGAACGATGCATCTGATTGCGACGTGGACGTATGAATCGGATCCCCAGCATTGCTTTTGGTGCGACAAACCAGGCGAGGGTCACGATGATCACCCCCAGAATCGCTTCGATGACTCGAAGTGTCACCCAGATGATGAAGGCGGCGAGGCGTATCAGTTTTATAAAGACGCTCATTGGTTTGCTCCAGGGGGTTGTGTCTGGAGGATGAGCTTTTGGGGCCGCTCAACAAGGCGTTCCTAATTATACCCCTCGACGGCGATCGTATTCTCGCTGCTTGGTTTCGTCGTAGAGCGAATCTCTAGGCGGCATGTTTGTGTAGACGTGCGGCGAGGCGTCGACCATCAAGAATTCCGGCTACTTCTAACGGGTCGGGGGCTTGGCCGCTGGCTCTTTGTTTGAGGTTTCGGTCTTTCCAGTACCGGCGGGTGTGGAGGTGGATCGGTTGCAGGGTGCCGTGGATGCAGAGGGCGTCGCCTGGTCGGATTTGTCGGAGTAGTTCTGGTGGCACGAGTGCTGATGCGACGGCGGTAAGGGATTCGCTGTTTCGTCCGTTGGTATTGGCTCGGTCGATTGAACGTGATCGCGTTTGGACTTCGTGGTTGCCGGTGAGTTCTGATGCGGTGGTTCCGCTGAGGCCGTCGCTGATTCCTCCGAAGAAGATTTTGGTGAGGTGG